>NZ_QGSW01000050.1:0-16307 GCF_003176715.1 Micromonospora sp. S4605 | reverse complement strand
GGGCCGCCGGGGGTGAAGACGTCGGAGGTGGCGGCGGCGGACCAGGCGGTGTCGGGAACGGCGTCGACCAGGGCGCGGACTACCGGGGCGTCGCGCCACTGCTCCTGCTCGGCGAGCAGGCTCAACGCCACCACCGACTCCTCCACCTCGCCGACGCACTCGAACGGCTTGTGCCCGTCCACGCCGAGCAGCTCCCGGTAGCCGGGCAGCTGGGCGGAGTCGGCCAGCAGGTCGCCGCCGAAGATGTGGGTGATCCGCTCGCGGGACATGAACGGCGCCATGGCCAGGAAGACGAACCGGCACTTCGGGCAGTTGCGGCACCAACGCTCGCTCGGGTCGTGCAGCTTGAACGCGGCGTTGCAGCTGGTCACCACGTCGTCGTAGCGGTCGATCTCGGCGAAGAGCCGGGCGATGTGCAGCTCCGACAGCGAGCGCAGCAGCGAGAAGTACGGCTCGGCGAGCCCCGCGTGCTCGGTCAACGCCGCCCGCATCAGCCCCTCCGCCTCCACCCCCTTGGACCACTGGTGGTTGATCTCGTGACCGTTCCAGACCAGGTTCGGGTCCGACGCGGAGCGCTCGTTGGACATCACCACCGGGCCCAGCCCGTGCAGCACCGCGGTCGCCACGGCGATCAGCGAGTTGATCGCGGTGACCGGGATGTGCCCGTTCAGCGCCCCAGCGGCGTTCAGCTCGAACAGCCGCGGGTCGATCCGCCGGCGGGCGGCGAGCGGGGTGAGCCCGGACGCCTCGTTCACCGAGACGATCACGTGGTTCGGGTTGACCGAGAACGGCACCGGGTCCATCCCGGCCCGGCGCAGCGCCTCCAGGCTGACGATCGAGTCCTTGCCGCCGCCGACCGCCGAGAGCGGCCGCTGGTCGGAGTTGTCCAGCGGCGTCGCCGGCTTGACCGACCCGGACGGGATCTCCGGGGTCAGCTCCAGCACGTGCGGCAGCTTGTTGCGGTACGCGTACTCGGCGAGGCCCTGGGTGTAGATGCCGGTGACCAGCGCGGCGGCGGCCGGCCCGAGCGGGGCGGGCAGCACCAGCCGGCCGGGCGCGGCGGCCTTGTAGTAGCTGACCCCGGCCACCACGTGCAGCAGCTCCAGCACCCGGCCGAGCGCGGCGACCGTGGCGTCCGACGGTGGCTCGGCCGGCAGCGGGAAGGTGACCACCTCTGTGAAGGTCAGCTCCGCGTCGGGGCCGCTCAGCCGGTAGTCGAACAGGGCCTCGCCGGTGGAGAGGTCGATCGAGTAGGACGGGAAGGTGAAGGCGTCCATCCGCCGGAGCTGTCCGTTGAGCACACGCCATACTAGGCCGTGGTTCACCAGTCCGCGTCCGGCTGCGCCAGACTCGGCCGCCGACCCGCCGCCCGCCCCGGAGGAGATCACCTGTGCGCTTGTCTGACCTGCGCGGACGTACCGTGGCCGTCTGGGGCGCCGGCCGGGAGGGCCGGGCCGCGGTCACCGCGATCGCCGCGCACGGCCCGGCCGGGCTGGTCGCCGTCGACGACAGCGCCAACTTCCTCTCGCTGCCCTGGGACGGCCCGCTGGCCGAGGCGGCGCCGCTGGTCGTCGGCGAGGAGGGCTTCGCCCGGCTGGCCGCCGCCGACGTGGTGGTCCGCTCGCCCGGCGTGCCGCAGACCCACCCGTGGCTGGTCGAGCTGCGCCGGCGCGGGGTCACCGTCACCCAGGGCACCGCGCTCTGGATGGCCGACCACGCCGAGCGCACCATCGGGGTCACCGGCAGCAAGGGCAAGAGCACCACGTCCAGCCTGATCAGCCACCTGCTCGCCGCGGTGGACCGGCCGAACGTCTTCGGCGGCAACATCGGCGTGCCCACGCTCGACCTGCCCGAGGCCGAGCTGTACGTGCTGGAGCTCTCCAGCTACCAGTGCAGCGACCTGACCGACTCGCCCCGGGTGGCGGTGGTCACGGCGCTCTTCCCGGAGCACCTGGACGCGCACGGCGGCGAGGCCGAGTACTACCGGGACAAGCTCAACCTCATCGCGTACGGGCCGCGGACCGTGGTGGTCAACGGCAACGACCCGCGGCTCGCCCTCGAACTGGGTGACCGGGCGGCGGTGCGCGCCGGTCGGCCGGACACCGCCCACGTGGCCGCCGGCCCGGACGGCGACCCCTGGTTCCACCTCGTCGACCAGCCGCTCTTCCCGCGCGCGGTGCTGCCGCTGGTCGGCCGGCACAACGAGAGCAACCTCTGCGTCGCGCTGGCCGTGCTGGACGCGGTCGGCGTCGACGTGGCGGCCCGCAAGGACACCCTCGCGGTGGCCGTCGCCGGGTTCCAGGGGCTGGCCCACCGGCTCACCGAGATCGCCGACCCGTCCGGGCTGACCTTCGTCGACGACACCCTCGCCACCAGCCCGTACGCGGCCATGCACGCGATCGACGCGTACGAGGGACGGCCGTTGACGGTGATCGTCGGTGGCACGGACCGGGGGCTGGACTACAGCCCGCTGCGCGAGCACCTCGCGGAGCGCGAGCTGACCGTGATCGGCATCCCGGACAGCGGCCCGCGGATCGTCGAGGCGCTGGCCGGGTTGCCCAAGGTGCGTACCGAGGTGGTCGACGAGCTGGTGGACGCGGTCCGGCTGGCCCGCGAGCTGACCCCGGCCGGCGGGGTGGTGCTGCTTTCGCCCGCCGCGCCCAGCTACGGCCGGTTCCGCAACTTCGAGCACCGCTCAGAGGTCTTCGCCCAGGCCGTCGCCGACACCGCCGGCTGACCGCCGGGGAGGCCGGTGCCACCGTCCGCCGGGGTCGGCCCGGCCGCGCGGCTCAGCCAGGTCCGTTCCGCCGGTTCGGCCAGGCGGCTCTGTTCCGCGGCGCGGCTCGGCCGGGTCCGCCGGCTCGCTGCGGTCAGGCAGGTTGCGGCAGGGCGGCGTGCAGGGCACGCATCGAGCGGATCGCGGAGCGGATCTCCTGCAGGTAGCGGCCCGGGCTGAGGGTCGGCTCGGGCAGGGTGGCCAGGTCGGGTAGCGCCGGGTCTACCCCGACCGTCTCGATCCGGCAGCCGTACGGCACGGCCAGCGTGCGCAGCGCGTCGCAGTGCTGGAACGGGACGTAGATCGGCGCGGTCACCACCAGCACCGGGTCGCCGGGGGCGAGCCGGACGTGCTCGGCCCAGAAGCGCTGGGTGTCGGCGGTGTGCGCGCGACGCCGCTCGGGCTCGCTGGACGGGGCGGCCAGCACCCGCACCGGCGGCGTCCCGACCGGGCGGTACGTCCGGGACGACCACGAGTGGTGCGGGTGGCCGGCGTCGACGCCGTCCTGCTCGGCCGGCTCGGCCATGCCGAACGCCAGCCGCACCGCCGCGTCCAGCGCGGCGACCTCGGTGTCGCACCCGGCCACCCCGGCCGCGGCCAGCATGGCGTGCTCGGCCGGGGAGAGCGGGCGGAAGCTGCCCAGCACCGCCACCTCGCCGCCGATCCGGGTGCCGGCGCGCAGCAGGTGGGCGGCGTACGCCACCCGGCGCAAACAGGCGTGCGCCAGCCCACCGAGCACGACCAGGTGGGCGTAGCCGGGCCGGGCCGGCGGCCGCGGTCGGACCAGGCCGAGCACGGCCGCCGCGGCGAGCACCCGGGCGGCGGTGGCCGGGTCGAAGGCCGGTTCCCGGGCCTCGGGCCGCTCCCGGCCGCCCCGGTAGTCCCAGTGCTTCGCGGAGAAGTCGTCCAGCCCGGCGAGCACCGCGGCGAGGTCGCCGTCGGGCCAGTCGCCGCCGAAGTGTGCCACCAGTCCGCGCAGCGGTACCGCCTCGATCCAGGCGGCGATGCCCGCGGTGATCGCGGCGGCGTCCACGCCGGCGGGCAGTGGCGGGTCCGCGACCGGCGCGGCGGCGACCACGGTGGACCCGGGCGCGCGGGCGGCGCCCGGCGACGGCGGTACGGGACGCTCGGGCACGGCTCGGATGCTACCGGCCGGAGCACGACCGTCCCGGCGACCGGGCCGGACCGGGAGCCGACCGAATGGGACACACACGCTCCCCGGCAAGGAGCCGCCGACGACCGGGCCGGACCGAGCTGACCGGATCGGAAACACACGTTCAGGTCGGGCTGCGCTGGTGGCCGGGGGTGCCGTCCGGATCGGCGCTCGGGCGAGGCGGCGGGGCGATGGTGCCCGGGACGTACCCTGGCGGCAGCCGGCACCCGGGAGGTCGTCGATGGCTGATCTGCTCCGCCGACCGCGCTCCGGCCGGCTCGGCACCGCCGCCGGGTTCGCCCGGCTGGTGGCGCACACCGACCCGGTCGCGCTGATCGGGATCGCGTTGTCGATCTCGCTCTCGGTCACCCTCGACCTGACCGGCGCGGCTTCCGGAGTGGAGTCCCTGCTCGCCGGGCTGATGGGCATCACCATCTCGCTGCTGGTCGACTCGCTGGCCCGCGCCGAACGCCGGTTCCACCTGCGGACGCTGCTGGACGGTCCGCCGTGGCTGCTGACCGCCGTACCGGAGGTGGTGACCGGTACCCGGGAGGCGGTGGAGCGCCATCCGGGCACCCGGGTGGCAGCGGAGGCCCGCCGCTCGTTCGAGCGGTTCCGCGCGGACACCGAGCAGCTGCGCCACGGCCGGATCGTCCGGCCCGGCCACGACTACCAGGACCTGCTCGGCGCCACCCGGGACTGCGTCCGGGAGATGCAGGCGCTGACCAACGTGATGCCCCGGGCCAGCGGCGAACTCAGCTGGTGGCGCAGCGACATCGGCCGGCACCACTGGACGGTCAACGTGCAGGCGCTGGGCCGGGGCGTGCGGATCACCCGGATCTTCGCCTACGCGACGCTCTCCGACGAGCTGGAGGAACTGCTGGAGACGCAGCGCAAGGCCGGCGTACGGGTCGGTCTGCTGCCGGCCGGCGCGGTCGACCCGGCCCTGCACGTCAACCTGGTGCGCTGGGACGGGACGGCCTGCTGGACGGCGGGGATGAGCGCGCACGGCGAGATCAGTGAGAACCGGTACTCGGTGAACCCGGCCGACGTGGCCCGGGCCGGCGAGACCTTTCAGGCCTGCGCCAACCTCGCCACCTTCCTGGACTGACCGGCCGTGACCGTCTCCGGCGTGCTGCTGGTGACCGCCGTGGTCTGGGCGGTGAGCCTGCTGCGCTCGGTCCGGCTGCGGGCGTTCGTCTACAGCCTGCCGCTGCCGATGACGCTGGCGCTGCTGACCACCGGGTACCGGGTCGACGGGTCGCACCTGATCGGCGTGGTCGGCCTGAACCTGTTCTTCGTCCTGGTCACCGTGGCCCACCACCGGCTGCGCTGGCCGATCCTGCTCGCCGACCTGGCCGGCGTCGCCGGGTACGTGGCGCTCGGCGCCGCCCTGCTCGCCGTCTCCGTGCCGTTCGTTCCGGCGCTGGCCGGCACGGTGCTGCTCTGGCTGCTCGCCGCGCTGCTGCTGCGCCGCCACCCGCCGCCCGCCGCCCCAGCGCCCGACGATCCCGAGCGGAGCGCGCCGCCCGACGATCCCGAGCGGCGCGCGGCGCCCGTCGACCGGGCTGCGCCGCTGGAGCGGGACGGCGACGAGGCGGCGGGGGAGCGGCTGCCGGCGCTGGCGAAGCTGGCGTTGATCCTCGGTGGGGCGGTGTCGACCGGGCTGCTCGGGCAGCTGCTGCGCGGGCTGGTGGTCACCTTCCCGTACGCCGGGGTGCTGGTCGCCGTCGAGGTCCGGCGGGAACTGCCCGCGTTCTGCCGGCACTTCGCGCGCAACAGCCTGGCGCTGGTCGGCTTCCTCACCGGTTGCTGGCTGTGCCAGGACCTCTCGGCCGCGGCGGGACTGGCCGCCGGCTGGGCCGGTTTCGCGCTGACCGCCGCCGTCCTGCACCTGCCGGCGTCGCGCCACGGAAAGCGGCGGCAAGAACGCGCCGAGGCCACCGGAAACGTTCCCCAGGGCCGCGGCGGCCACGGAAAGCGTGGCGTCGAGGCCTGACGATGTGTCAGCCGAAGTGGGTCCGCGCGCTACAGGCTGGCACTTGTCCACCGGGCCCGATGGTGAAAGCGTGCGGTATCCGCGTACGCCGCTGAAGGGGACAGGCGACCATGACCTCCGACGACCTGCTGGCCCGGCACCGGGCCGTGCTTCCGTCCTGGATGCCGCTGTACTACGCCGAGCCGATCGAGTTGGTCTCCGGGTCCGGCCGCCGGGTCACCGACGCCCAGGGGCGCAGCTACCTGGACTTCTTCGGCGGCGTGCTGACCTCGATGATCGGATACGACATCCCGGAGATCCGCGAGGCGGTCGAGCGGCAGCTACGCACCGGCATCGTGCACAGCTCGACGCTCTACCTGATCCGCCAGCAGGTCGAGCTGGCCGAGAAGGTGGCCCGGGTCTCCGGCATCCCGGACGCCCGGGTGTTCTTCACCAACTCCGGCACCGAGGCGAACGAGGCGGCGCTGCTGTTCGCCACCAACCACCGCCGCTCGGCGCAGATCCTCGCCGTGCGCAACAGCTACCACGGCCGGTCGTACGCCACCATGGGCGTGACCGGCAACCGCGGCTGGTCGGCCAGCGCGCTCAACCCGCTCCAGGTCGCCTGGCTGCACTCCGGCGAGCGGCTGCGCGGCCTGCTGGCCCGGCTCAGCGAGTCCGAGCGGGTCGACGCCGCCGTGGAAGACCTGCGCGAGGTGCTCGCCACCCAGACGGCCGGCGACGTGGCCTGCCTGATCGCCGAGCCGATCCAGGGCGTCGGCGGCTTCGTGCACCCGCCCGACGGTCTCTTCGCCGCCTGGAAGAAGGTGCTCGACGAGCACGGCATCCTGTTCGTCTCCGACGAGGTGCAGACCGGCTGGGGGCGTACCGGCGAGCACTTCTGGGGCTACCAGGCGCACGGCGTGACGCCCGACCTGCTCACCTTCGCCAAGGGCATCGGCAACGGGTTCGCCCTGGCCGGCGTGGTCGGCCGGGCCGACGTGCTGGAGTCGGTGCCGGCGATCAGCTTCTGCACGTTCGGCGGCAACCCGGTCTCCACCGCCGCCGGCAACGCGGTGCTGGACTACCTGCTCGACCACGACCTGCAGGCCAACGCGGCCCGCACCGGCGCGATCCTCGCCGACGGCCTGCGCGCCGCCGTGGGCGGGCTCGACTGCGTCGCCGAGGTACGCGGCAAGGGGCTGATGCTCGGCGTCGAGTTCGTCCGCCCGGGCACCGCCGAGCCGGACCCGGCGCTGACCGGGCGCGTCCTCGAAGCGTGCAAGGCCGGGGGGCTGCTGGTCGGCAAGGGCGGCCTCTACGGCAACGTGCTGCGGATGGGTCCGCCACTGACCCTGACCGAGGACGAGGCGCGTGAAGGGCTGGCCATCCTGGTCGACGCCATCCGCTCCAGCGCGGCGGCGGAGGTGGCGGCGTGAGCACCCCGGACACCACCACCATCGGGCACTTCGTCGACGGCAAGCGGTTCACCGGCACGTCGGGCCGGCGCGGCGACGTCTTCGACCCGGCCACCGGCCGGCGTACCGGCGAGGTGGAGCTGGCCAGCGCGGCGGACGTCGCGGTAGCGGTGCAGGCCGCCGAGCGGGCGGCCCGGTCCTGGCGGGACGTCTCGCTGGCCAGGCGGACGGCGGTGCTGTTCGCCTTCCGCGAGCTGGTGCACGCCCGACGGGACCGGCTGGCCGAGGTGATCACCGCCGAGCACGGCAAGGTGCTCGCCGACGCCGCCGGCGAGGTGCAGCGCGGCCTGGAGGTGATCGAGTACGCCTGCGGCATCCCCTCGGCGCTGCGCGGCGGGTTCAGCGAGAACGTTTCCACCGAGGTCGACTCGTACAGCCTGCGCCAGCCGCTCGGGGTGGTCGCGGTGATCTCCCCGTTCAACTTCCCGGTGATGGTGCCGCTGTGGTTCGTGCCGGTGGCGGTGGCCTGCGGCAACGCTGTGGTGCTCAAGCCCAGCGAGAAGGACCCGAGCGCGGCGCTGCTGCTCGCCGAGTGGTTCGCCGAGGCTGGGCTGCCCGACGGGGTGCTCAACGTGGTCAACGGCGACAAGGAGGCGGTCGACGCGCTGCTGGACCACCCGGGCGTGCGGGCGGTCTCCTTCGTCGGCTCCACCCCGATCGCCCGGTACGTCTACCAGCGCGGCACGATGGCCGGCAAGCGGGTGCAGGCGCTTGGCGGGGCGAAGAACCACATGGTGGTGCTCCCCGACGCCGACCTGGACCTGGCCGCCGACGCGGCGGTGAACGCCGGGTTCGGCTCGGCCGGGGAGCGGTGCATGGCCATCTCCGCGCTGGTCGCCGTGGAGCCGGTCGGCGACGACCTGGTCGCCCGGATCGCCGAGCGGATGGCCCGGCTGCGCACCGGCGACGGCCGGCGGGGCTGCGACATGGGACCGCTGGTCACCGCCGGGCACGCCGACAAGGTCCGGTCGTACGTCGAGGCCGGGGTGGCCGCCGGCGCGGTGCCCGTGGTGGACGGGCGCGATGTCGAGCCGGACGGCGACCCGGCCGGGTTCTGGCTCGGCCCGACGCTGTTCGACCGGGTCACCCCGGAGATGTCCATCTACACCGACGAGATCTTCGGCCCGGTGCTCAGCGTGGTCCGGGTCGGCTCGTACGACGAGGCGGTCGAGCTGGTCAACGCCAACCCGTACGGCAACGGCACGGCGATCTTCACCAACGACGGCGGCGCGGCCCGGCGCTACCAGCACGAGGTGGAGGTCGGCATGGTCGGCGTCAACGTGCCGATTCCGGTGCCGATGGCCTACTACTCCTTCGGCGGCTGGAAGTCCTCGCTCTTCGGCGACCTGCACGCGCACGGCGAGGACGGGGTGCGCTTCTTCACCCGGGGCAAGGTGGTCACCAGCCGCTGGCTGGACCCGCGGCACGGCGGGGTCAACCTCGGCTTCCCCACCCAGACCTGAGCAGCCGCAGCACGCCCGCCCCGGCCAGGTACGCCACCAGGGCGGCGACGGGTACGCCCAGTGGCTCGGCGGCCTCCTTCGGCGCGGTGCTGTTGGCCACCAACCCGTACACCACGGCGGCGAAGGCGGCGGCGGTGAGCGCGGTGCGGGCGGTCGCTCGCCGGCGGTCCGCCCGCTCCGGCGTGCCCTCGGCGGGCGGCCGCGCCGCGGCGGGCCGGCGGGTACGGCCCTCGATGGGACCGAAGACGGCGATCAGCACGGCCAGCACCACGGCCAGCATCAGCACCCACGGCAACCGCCAGGCCAGCCAGGCCGCCGAGCCGGGCGGCGGCGTCGGCAGCACGCCCGCCGCGTCCAGCGCGCCGACGAGCAGGATCACCGCGCTCAGGTGCCAGAGGAAGACGGTGAGCACGACCGCGTTCACCGCGATCACCGCCTGCCAGGGCCGGGAGCGGCGCAACCAGCGGTCCGCCGTGTCCCGGAGCAGGAGGATCAGGCCCAGCTGGGCGGTGGTGACGGCGAGCAGCGCCACGCTCGGCGGCGCGGCGTTGTCCAGCGGTTCCCCCGGAATGTTGATCATGCTCACCGGGTACGGGCCGGGTCCGGTCAGCAGCACGGCCACGGTGAGCCCGCCGAGCAGCATCGCCACGCCGGCCCGCCGGGACATCGGCAGCCGGCGGGACCGGAGGCCCCGGGTTGCGGCGGTGCCGTCCCGGTCCGCGCCGGTGGTGCCGGCGGTGCGGGCGGTCTCGCCGCCCGGGGTGCTGGCCGCCGGCCGCGGCCCGGTGGTGCCGGCGCGGGTCTCCTGCCAGGCGAAACCGAGCTGGTGGACGGCCAGCCAGCCGAACAGGTAGTTGGGCAGGGCGAGTTCGGCCGGGCCCAGCGCCCGTCCCAGGTCGCCGGCGGCGACCAGCGCGGCCAGCGCCACCGGGACGGCCAGCCCGAACCGTCGGTGCAGCGCGTACGTCACCGGGGTGAGCGGAACCACCGCGAGGTACGCGGCGAGGAACCAGAGCGGGATGGTGGCGAACCAGACGACGGTGCGGATCAGTGGCGCCTCGGCTCCGACGAGCCGGGCGGTGAGCGCGCCGGCCGCGAGCACCACCAGCAGCGCGGTGGTCGGCCGGAGCAACCGGGCGCTGCGGCCCAGCAGCCAGCCGGTGGCGTCGCCGCCCCGCTGCCGGTGCGCGGTCAGCGAGGCGGCGTTGGCGAACCCGCCGACGATGAAGAACACCGGCATCACCTGGACCGCCCAGGTCAGCGGGTACGCCCAGGGCAGCTCGGGCAGTGCGGACCGGCCGGTCGGGTCGCCGTCCGCGTCGTAGCCGATCGCGGCTACCGCCCAGTGGCCGAGGACGACCAGAATGATGGCGAGCGCGCGGAGCAGGTCGACGTAGCGCTCCCGGCCGGCCGGCGTCCGCGCGGCGAGCTCGCGCAGTCGGCGCATGATCCGAGGCTATGCCACCACGTGGTGGCCGGCGCTGATAACGGTTCGGTCGTCGGGTCTTGAAGTCCTGGCCCGGCTGCCGTAGAAATTCTTCAGCAACATTCTGTGAATTGAAGACAAGCAACGAATCCCCCGTGCCTCGAAACGGCGGGACGCCACCCCCAGACGACCGGCGACCGCCAGGACCCGATCCGAGGAGAGACCATGAACAGGCGTGAGATCCTGCGGCGTAGCGCCGCTGCCGGCCTGCTGGCCACCCCCGCCGCCGGTCTGCTGGCCGGCTGCGCCACCGGCGGTGGCGGCGACAAGGACGACTCCGGCACCTACAAGGGCACCAAGAGCGAGCAGAACCCGCTCGGGGTCAAGGAGGACGCGCCGCTCGAGGTGGTGATCTTCAACGGCGGCTTCGGCGAGGAGTACGCCAAGGCCCACGAGGCCATGTACACCGAGAAGTACCCGAAGGCGAAGATCAACCACTCGGCGACGCAGGAGATCAACAAGACCCTCCAGCCGCGCTTCGTCGACGGCACCCCGCCGGACGTGGTGAACAACTCCGGCGCCGGCCAGATCGACTTCAACGGCCTGGTGTCGCAGAACGCCATCGCCGACCTCGGTGAGCTGCTCGCCGCGCCCAGCCTCGACATCCCCGGCAAGACGGTCAAGGACACCCTGCTGCCCGGCGCCGTCGAGGTCGGCTCGTACGACGGCAAGTTCCTGGTGCTCAACTACACCTACACCGCGTACGGCATCTGGCACTCCACCAAGCTCTTCACCGAGCGCAACTGGGAGTACGCCAAGACCTGGGACGACCACATCGCGCTCTGCAAGCAGATCAAGGCCGCCGGCATCGCGCCCTGGACGTACGCCGGCAAGCACCCCCGCTACATGAGCTGGCCGCTGATCGCCACCGCCATCAAGTTCGGCGGGCCCTCCGTGGCCACCGCGATCGACAACCTGGAGCCGAACGCCTGGAAGTCCGACGCGATGAAGGCCGCCGCCGACGCGTGGCACCAGATCGTCAAGGACAAGTTCATCCTGGACGGCTCGCCGGGCCTGGACCACGTGCAGTCGCAGACCGCCTGGTGCCAGGGCAAGGCCGCCTTCATCTCCTGCGGCTCGTGGCTGGAGAGCGAGCAGAAGAAGGTGACCCCCGAGGGCTTCAACATGACGATCCAGCCGACGCCGAGCCTGGGCAGCGGCGACAAGCTGCCGTTCGAGGCGATCCGCGGCACCGCCGGCGAGCCGTTCATGGTGCCGGCCAAGGCCAAGAACCTGGCCGGCGGCCTGGAGTACTTCCGGATCATGCTCTCCAAGAAGGGCGCCCAGGACTTCACCAAGAAGGTCTCCAGCCTCACCGTGGTGGCCGGGGCGACCGAGGGCGTCGAGCTGCCGTTCGGCCTCAGCACCGTGGTCAAGGCGCTGGACGCCTCCGGCAGCAACGGCTTCAACTGGGTCTACAACAACTACTACCGGAAGCTGGAGCGCGAGCTCGTCGACGCGGCGTGCGGCGAGTTCTTCAGCGGCCGGATCGGCCCGGCCGAGTTCCTCGAGCAGTGCCAGAAGGGCGCCGACTCGATCGCCCAGGACAGCTCGATCAAGAAGTACAAGCGGGCCGCGTGACATTCGGCCGGCGGGGACGGCGAGCCCGTCCCCGCCGGTCACCGTTTCCCGGGGGGAGTAGGCCCTTCTCTTGACATCCTCCCCCGCCTATAGGCGGGGGATTCCCAGCCTCGCGGGTTGGGGTTCCTGGTTCACTGCGGACGGCACGGAAGGAGGTCCCTCGTGTCTGACGTCCGCTCCGCAGGCGTTTATCGTCTCCACCAGCCCGGCGGCGACGGCGATGTTCATGGCGGCGTTGACGTCCCGGTCGTGCCGGGTGCCGCAGCTCGGGCACGTCCAACGACGTGTACCGAGCGAGAGTTGGGCGTGCAGGTGTCCGCAGGCCGAGCAGGTCTTGCTGGATGGATACCAGCGGTCGACGACGGCGACAGTCCGACGGTCGCGGTGCGCCTTGTAGGTCAGCATCTGGCGGAACTCGGCCCAGCCGGTGCGGGATATCGCCTTGGCGAGTCTTCGGTTGCGGACCATGTTGGCCACCGCAAGGTCCTCGACGGCGATCGCGTCGAAGCGGCGAACCAGGTTTGTGCTGGTCTTGTGCAAGAAGTCGCGGCGGGCATCACGCACCCGCGAGTGGGCGCGGGCGGCTTTCCGCTTAGCCTTGTCTCGGTTGTTGGAGCCCTTCCTTTTCCGGGCCATCATCCGCTGGTAGCGCTTGAGTCGGCGTTCGCGGCGCTCCATGTGCCTCGGATGCGGCACGCGCTCAGCGGTCGACAGGACCGCGAAGTCGGTCAGGCCGAGGTCGACGCCGACGGTCTGTCCAGTCGGTTCGGGGGCGGGCGGTGCTTCGATGTCGACGGCGAAGGTCACGAACCAGCGGCCGTCGGGGTCGCGGGACACCGTCACCATCGTCGGGGCCAAGGCGGTCACGTCCACCTTCGGCCACGACCAGACGAAGGCGAGGGTTCCCGGGGTCTTGCCGAGGCTGAGCTGCCCGTTGCGCATCCGGAAGGCGGAGCGGGTGTAGCTGGCGCACTGCCGTGCGTGGCGGGACTTGTAGCGCGGATAGCGGCTTCGCCTGGCGAAGAACGCAGTCATCGCGCTGTGCTGGTGCCGCAGCGTCTGCTGCAGCGGCACCGACGACACTTCGTTGAGGAACGCCAGGTCCGGCAGCTTCTTCATTTCGGTCAGCGCCCGGTCCGTTTCAGCGTACGAGGTGGACTTGCGCTCGGCGTGCCAGTGGGCGCAGCGCGCGGCAAGGGTCCGATTCCAGACGACACGCACGCAGCCAAACGTGCGGTTCAGCACGCTGGCTTGCTCGGGCGTCGGGTATGCCCGGCATTTGAAGGCCGTTCGCACACGGCCATTTTTCCAAAGGAGACAGTCATGGCTAGCAAGCCCCTCGCCATTCGTCCCCACCCTGAAGGACGGCGCATCCCGGTGGCACTCCGGTGAAACATGGCAAGTACCCGCTGATCATCACGTTCCTGGTGCCACCGCTGCTGCTCTACGGCATCTTCGTGATCTCGCCGTACCTGCAGGCGTTCCAGATCTCGACCACCGACTGGCTCGGCTACTCGGCGGAGGCCAACTCGGTCGGGTTGGCGAACTTCGAGCGGCTGCTGGACGACGGGCGGGTGTGGAACGCGCTCAAGAACAACGCGTGGCTGCTGGCCCTGGTGCCGGTGGTGACCATCGGGTTGGGCCTCTTCTTCGCCACCATGCTCGCCATGGGTGGCCGCAAGGGCCGGGCCGGGGTGACCGGCGTCCGCGGCACCTCGTTCTACCGGATGGTCTACTTCTTCCCGCAGGTGCTCTCGGTGGTCATCATCGCCCTGCTCTGGCGGGAGGTCTACCACCCCAACAGCGGCCTGCTCAACGGCACCCTGGCCGCGCTGGGGCTGCCCACCCCGACCTGGCTCGGTGACCCGCGTACGGCGTTCTGGTGCGTGCTGGCGGTGATGATCTGGAGCAACGTCGGCTTCTACGTGGTGCTCTTCGGCGCGGCCATGTCGGCCATCCCGCGCGACATCTACGAGGCGGTGATGCTCGACGGGGCGTCGCGCTGGACGACCCTGCGCAAGGTCACCATCCCGCTGCTCTGGGACACCGTGCAGGTCGCCTGGATCTACCTGGCCATCGCGGCGCTGGACGGGTTCATCCTGATCCAGCAGATGACCAACGGCGGCCCCAACTTCTCCTCCGACGTCATCGGTCTGCGGATGTACGAGACCGCGTTCGGCAGCGAGAACAGGTTCGGCTACGCCTCGGCCATCGGCGTGGTGCTGTTCTTCCTCACCCTGTCGGTGGCGGTGCTGGCCCTGCGGGCCGCCCGGCGTGATCGGATCGAGTTCTCGTGACCATTGTCGACAAGCCCGCGACCGACGGCACCGCCGCGGCGGACCGGCCGGCGCCGCAGGGCCGCAAGCCGCGCGGCGAGCTGGGCGTCGCCAACCTCTTCTCGCACGGGTTCCTGCTGTTCTGGGGCGCGCTGACGGTGCTGCCGCTGCTCTGGATGTTCCTCAGCTCGTTCAAGAGCGACGGGGAGATTCTGTCCGACCCGTGGGGCGTGCCCGGGGCGCTGCGGTTCGAGAACTGGGCGCGGGCCTGGACCGAGGCGCACATCGGCCAGTACTTCCTGAACAGCGCGATCGTGGTCGCCGGATCGCTCACCCTGACCATGCTGCTGGGCGCCACGGCGGCGTACGTCTTCGCCCGGTACGAGTTCCCCGGCCGGCAGGTCTTCTACTACCTGTTCGTGGGCGGGATGATGTTCCCGGTCTTCCTGGCCCTGGTGCCGCTCTTCTTCGTGGTGCGCAACGCCGGTCTCTTCGGCACCTGGACCGGGCTGATGCTGGTCTACGCCGCCTACTCGCTGCCGTTCACGGTGTTCTTCCTGACCGCCTTCTTCCGGACCCTGCCGACCGCGGTCGCCGAGGCGGCGCTGATCGACGGGTGTGGCCACTTCCGGCTCTTCTTCCGGGTGATGCTGCCGATGGCGCGACCGGGTCTGATCAGCATCGCGATCTTCAACTTCCTCAGCCACTGGAACCAGTTCATCCTGCCGCAGGTGCTCATGCAGGGCGACGACTCCAAGTGGGTGCTGGCGCAGGGGCTCGCCGCGCTCGCGGTCAGCCAGGGCTACCAGGGCGACTACAGCGGCCTCTTCGCCGGTCTGACCATCGCCACGCTGCCGGTGCTCGCGGTCTACATCGCCTTCCAGCGGCAGATCCAGGCGGGTCTGACGGCGGGTCAGTTGAAGTAGCGCGCGTCCGTGACCGACCATCGGCCGCCGCACCGGCCGGTTGACCGGTAGGAAATCTCCTACCTATTGTGGGTGACATGGCGATCACACATGTGCGGCTGGTCTCGGTGCCGGTCAGCGACCAGGACCGGGCCCGCGACTTCTACGTCGACACGCTCGGCTTCGACCTGCAGGGCGACAACCCGATGGGGCCGGACCAGCGCTGGGTGCAGGTCGCGCCGAAGGGCGGAGCGACCGCGCTGACCCTGGTCACCTGGTTCCCGACCATGCCGCCCGGCTCGCTCAAGGGCCTGGTGCTGGAGACCGACGACCTCGACGCCGACGTGGCGACGCTGGCCGCCCGGGGCGTCCGCTTCGCTGACGGCGGGATCCAGGAGGCGCCCTGGGGGCGGTACGTCACCTTCGACGATCCGGACGGCAACGGCATCGTGCTCCAGGCCACCGCCGGTGGCTGAGCCGGACGTCTTCGCCGCGCTGGCCAACCCGACCCGGCGGGCGGTGCTCCGGCTGCTGCTGGAGCGGGGCGAGCAGCCGGTGCACCGGCTGGCGGAGCACTTCGCCATGCGCCGGCCCAGCCTGTCGGAGCACCTGCGGGTGCTCAAGGAGGCCGGCCTGGTCGTCGAGCAGCCCGCCGGCCGGCAGCGGCTCTACTCGCTGCGACCCGAGCCGCTGCGCGAGGTCGTCGACTGGCTCACCCCGTACGAGCGGTTCTGGCGCGGCCGCCTCACCCAGCTGCGCGAGGTGCTGGGGGAGGTGCCGGATGAGTGACCCGGGCACCGTCGCGGTGGACGAGTACCTGCCTCATCCGCCGGCCAAGGTCTGGCGGGCGTTGACCGATTCTGATCTGCTCGCCCGCTGGCTCATGCCGAACGACTTCGTGCCGGAGGTCGGGCGCCGGTTCACCTTCCGTACCGATCCCCGGCGCGGTCAGGAGTTCGACGGCACCGTGCACTGCGAGGTGCTCGACCTCGACCCGCCGCGCCTGCTGCGCTGGGCCTGGCGCGGTGGCCGGCTGGACACCGTGGTGACCTGGACGCTCGTCGCCGAGGGGCGCGGCACCCGGCTCTTCCTGGAGCACGCCGGTTTCGATCCCGACGACCCGATCCAGCGCCGCACCCGCGACCTCCTCGCCGGCGGCTGGCGCTCCCACGTCCTCGCCCGCCTCCGCGAAACCCTCCCCACCCTCTAAC
>NZ_QGSW01000052.1:0-16376 GCF_003176715.1 Micromonospora sp. S4605 | reverse complement strand
CGGGGGCGGTGAGCGGGGCCCCGGGCACGTCGGGCGCCACCTAGACTCCGGCTGTTCCGTAGCTCGACGGAGGAGAATGACGTGCGTCGCTGGACGGCCGCCCTGGCCATGACCGTGGTGCTCGCCGGTTGCGGCGGCGGCGAACAGACCGAGACCTTGAACCAGCAGCCGGCCTGGCAGGGCGGCGCGTCGGCCGACCCGGCCACGCCGGCCACGCCGGCCGCGCTGACGCCGGAGGAGGCGAAGCGCCGCTACCTGGCGATCGTCGAGCCGTACAACACCGCGCTGGAGAAGCTCGAGACGGCGGCCAACGCGGGGAAGCCGTGGCGGACGGTGCGGAAGCTGGCCGCCGAGGTGGCCCGGACGAACGCCGAGCACGCGGTGGCGCTGCGGGAGACGACCTGGCCGGCGGCGGCCCGGACGCCGATGGCCGCCCTGCTGGCCGAGAACGACGTCGCGCTGCGGCACTGGCGGCGGGCCGGTGAGGCGGCCGACGCCGAGGTGCTGATGCGGGAGATCCGGAAGGCGGCGGCGCACAGCGGCGCCGAGGAGGCCGGCAAGGTGCGCGCCGCGCTCGGGCTGCCCGCGTACCGGGAGGGCTGAGCGGGTTCTGGCGGACCGTCTGTTGTGGCGCCATCACGTTCCTGGTAGACCTGCTGGTGGATCTGCTCCACGCCGTCCCGGACCGGAGGAGCCGTCATGAGTGATCCGAGCACCGCGTCGATCGCCTCCGCGCCCCGCCCCGAGCAGCCGACCGAGATCGGCGCGCCGGTCAACCCGGGGCTTCCCGGCGGCGCCCGCGCCGACAAGCCCCGGGGCCTGCTCGGCGACGCGTGGCGGGACCTGCGCCGTAAGCCGCTGTTCTGGATCTCGGCCACGTTCATCGTGATCTTCCTGCTGATGGCGGCGTTCCCGTCGCTGTTCACCAACGGCGACCCGGTCAACGGCGCCCTGTCGCGCAGCCGGGTGGAGCCGGGGGCGGACGGTTGGTTCGGCTACGACGTACAGGGCCGTGACGTGTACGCCCGGGTGATCTACGGCGCCCGCGCCTCGATCGTGGTGGCCGTGCTGTCGGTGGCCGGCACGCTGCTGATCGGCGGCACGATGGGGATGATCGCCGGCTACCGCGGCGGCTGGGTGGACGGCCTGCTGTCCCGGATCGCCGACGTCTTCTTCGGCCTGCCGTTCATCCTCGGCGCGATCGTCATCCTGACCACGTTCAACGGCTCGGGGTCCGACAACAGCACCGCGGAGATCATGGGGCTGGTCATGTTGTCGTTGACAGTTCTCATGTGGCCGGTGGTGATGCGGCTGATGCGCTCCTCGGTGCTGGCCACCAAGGAGGCGGACTACATCGTGGCCGCGCGGGCGCTGGGTGCCGGCACCGGCCGGATCATCCTGAAGCACCTGCTGCCGAACTGCCTGGCGCCGCTGCTGGTGTACGGCACGATCATGGTCGGTTCGTTCATCGGCGCCGAGGCGACGCTGTCCTTCCTGGGCGTCGGCCTGAAGACCCCGGTGGTGTCCTGGGGCATCATGATCAGTGAGGCGCAGCAGTACATCCGCGTCTCGCCGTTCCTGCTCCTCTTCCCCGCCGCGTTCCTCGTCACCGCCGTGCTGAGCTTCGTGATGCTCGGCGAGGCGGTCCGCGAGGCCCTCGACCCCAAGCTCCGCTGAGGCGGGCTGTCAGCTGCGGCGGGTCTCCCCGTCGTACCGGGCCGCCGAGTCGGTGAGGTCCCAGAACTCCGCCGGCAGGTGGGTGATGACGTCGTCGTACTCGCCCGGTGGGATGGCCTCGCGGAGGGTGTCGAACACCGCCCGCATGCCCGCCTTCGCCAGGTCGCCGTCCACCTCCGCGCGGCCGCTGACCTGCTGCACGAAGACGTCGAGCCCGAACCGTTGGGCCTTGTCCCGGGGCGCGAACGCGTAGGCCCGCAGCCCTTCCGGGAGCCGGGCGGACAGGTCCCGTGCCTCGCCCCCGTCGATCCGCTCGGCGAGGGTCGTGAGGGTGGCGCGGGTGATGGCTGTCGCCTGCTCGGGCGAGGTACGCAAGCGTCGCGCCACCGAGTCGATGAACTCGCTGTTCTCCACCTGCCGGGCCTTTCTCTGCGTGGACAGCGGCGTCTACCCGCGTCGTCGCCCGGCAAACAGCGGCCGACCGCCCTCACCCGGCGGCCGCGAGGTAGCGGGCGGCCAGCTCGCGCAGCGTCTCGCGTAGCTCGGGCGGCTCCAGCACGGTGAACGGCACCTCGAACTTGGCCAGGTAGGTGGCCAGGTCGGTGAGCGAGTCGGTGCCGGTGACCAGCTCGCACGTCCCGTCGTCGAGCGGGACGACCTGCCCGGAGGTGGTGGTGCTGCGTTCGGCCACCACCGCGGCCGGCGCGTGCATCCGGATCCGCGCCCGGTACCTCCAGACCTCCGAGCGGACGCCGCGCAGCACGTGCGCGGCGGCGTCACCGCCGGGCGGCTCGCGCGGCACGAACCGCGGCCCGGCCGGCGGCAACGGCCGCACCCGGTCGGCCCGGAAGGTACGCCAGTCCCGCCGATCGGTGTCCCAGGCCAGCAGGTACCAGCGGCGGCCGGTGTAGACGAGGGTGTGCGGCTCGACGTCGCGCTCGGTGCTCTGCCCGTCGTGGCCCAGGTAGCGGAACCGGAGCCGTTCGTGGTCGTGCGCGGCCGCCGCGATCGTGGTCAGCGTGTCGGCGTCGACCGTTGGCCCGCCGCCGGCCGCCGAGACGGTCGTCCCGCGCAGGGCGTCGACCCGCGGCCGCAGCCGGGCCGGCAGCGTCCGCTCCAGCTTGGTCAACGCCCGCAGCGACACGTCCTCCATGCCGGTGACCGTGCCCGCCGCGGCGGCGCGCAGCCCCACCGCGACCGCCACCGCCTCGTCGTCGTCGAGCAGCAGCGGCGGCAGCGCGGCGCCCGCGCCCAGCCGGTAGCCGCCGGCCGGGCCGGTGGTCGATTCCACCTGGTAGCCGAGCTGCCGCAGCCGGTCGACGTCGTTGCGCACCGTCCGCGTGGTGACCCGCAGCCGGTCGGCCAGCTCCGTACCGGACCAGTCCCGCCGCTGCTGCAACAACGAGAGCAGCCGCAGCAGGCGTGCCGAGGTTTCCAACATTTCCTCATTCTGCGCCAGATTGAGGAATCCGACGTTCCTCAACACCTCCTAGCGTGGGGGTCATGACGACGACACCGAAACTGCGGGGCATGGCCAACGTCAGCTACTGGGCCGCGGACTGGCCGGCGGCCAAGGCCTGGTACAGCGAACTGATCGGCTTCGAGCCGTACTTCCTGCGCGACGGCTACGCGGAATGGCGCCTCGGCGACCACCAGGACGAACTCGGCCTGATCGACAGCCGCTACCGGCCGCCGGGCACGACCGCCGGACCCGGCGGGGTGGTCCTCTACTGGCACGTCGACGACGTGCCCGCCATGGTGGCGCGGCTGCTCGCCATGGGCGCCACCGAACACGAGCCGGCGCAGGACCGCGGCGCCGGCTTCGTCACCGCCACCGTGATCGACCCGTTCGGCAACCTGCTCGGCGTCATGTACAACCCGCACTACGTCGAGATCGTCGACGGGGCGGAGTGACCACCGTGGACGACGTCGAGATCCTCCGCTGCGCCGACGCCGGCGAGTGGGACCGGTGGCTCACCGCGCACGGCACGACCCGGTCCGACGTCTGGCTCGCCATCGCCCGCAAGGGCAGCGGCGCGGCCGCCATGACCGCGACCGAGGCCGGCGACGTGGCCATCTGCCACGGCTGGATCGACAGCCACCGCCGCCGCCTGGACGACACCCACTTCCTCCAGCGCTACTCGCCGCGCCGGCCGGGCAGCCCCTGGTCCCGGGTCAACGTCGATCGGGTCGCCGCGCTGGAGGCGGCCGGCCGGATGCGCCCCGCCGGCCGGGCCCAGGTCGCGGCCGCGCAGGCCGACGGCCGCTGGGCGGCGGCATACGCGCCGCAGCGCACCGCCGCCGTACCCGACGACCTCGCCGCGGCGCTCGCGGCGAACGACCGCGCCCGCGCGGCCTACCAGGCGCTCGGCCGCAGCGACCGGTACGCGGTGTTCCTGCCGCTGCTCAAGGCACGCACCCCGGCGGCGCGGGCCGGGGCGCTGCGGCGAGCCCTCGCGGGACTGGAAGCCGCGGGCGGGCCGCCGCGGTGACCGCCGGTCGGCCGCCGGTGGGTCCGGGTGGACCCACCGGCGACCGTCACGGCCGGCGCCACATCGGGTACGCGGTGGTGCCGTCGGGCAGCGTGAACGACCCGTGGGCGACGTAGCCGTGCCGGGCGTACAGGTCCCGTTCGGCGGGCGTCGTCGCCTCGGTGTACGAGGGCAGCAGGCTGGCGTCCATCCGGGCGCGGCTGGTGGCGAGCAGCGTGCCGGCCTGGTCAGCGCCCCGCGGCTCGGGTACGGCCGCGAAGAACGCCAGGTGGTTGTGCGGGCCGGTGGGGCGTCGGGCGGCGAGCACCTCGTCGAGGCGGAGGAACCGGTCGAGGTAGTCGCCGCAGGCGACGGCGAGCCGCTCGCCGTATCCGGGCGGCGGGGGGATCGGGCCGTACCGGTGGAACCAGACGGCGGCGGCCGTGCGGTCACTGGCCAGGTACGCCTCGCCGAACAGCAGCGCGTGCTCGGTCCAGATCCGGGTGACGGCGCGGAGCACCCGACGCCGGCGGTGGACGTCGGGCACGAGCCAGGCGCCGGTGCCGGTGCGGGCGAGTGCGCCGGCGACCAGGTCCACGATGTCGGCGATGTCGCACCAACGGGCGCGGGCGACCGGCAGGGTCTTCTTCACGAGCTCTCCTTCCCAGGTGCGCGGGGAGCTGCGCCCGCGCGACGGAGTTTCGGTGGAGCAGGTCTTTCGTGACTGCGGGAGTCGGGCGCCGGCCGGAGCCTCGGCATCCCGACGTGGTGGCGCGGCCGAGCGGGGCCGCGCATCGGGCCGGCGAGTCGGGGACGACCGGACCGGTTCCGGGAAGACCCGACCGGGCGGCCACCACGCCGGTGTGCCTCGCAGGGTGGCCGGACGGCGACGCTCACCGCGCGGGTGGTACCGCCACGAACGCCGGTCGCCCGGTCGGAGCGGTCGCGGTGGCCGCCGGCCGAGTCAGGTGTCAGGCCGGCCGGGTGTCCGGCCGACTCGCCCGGTGGGTCAGCTTGTCGCTCCGGGCCGGCTGACCGCCGAGCGGCCACAGCTCCGGGTGCCAGGCCCAGGACAGGGCACCCTCGGTGATGCCGGACCAGCAGCCCGCCGCGCTGTGGCCGGCCGTGCTGCCGCAGCCGGCGGGCGTCCCGTGGTGGGCATGCCCGGGATCGCCGGCCGGCGGACGGTGCCGGATCGCCTCGGCGTCGCCGGCGGCCGACCGGTCGCCACCCGACGGCCGGAACGTCGACCCAGACCAGCGCCCGCGCGGATCGACCGGCGCCGCGGGTGTCGCGTGGGCGGTCCCGGGCGGCGCGGCGGTCACCGGCGGCGGCGTGGTCGCCGGTGACCGGACGCCGCCGACGCTCGCCGGTGGAGTCCGGGGACCGGTGGGCCCGCCGGGGCTGGGCTGGGCGACGTCGAGCACCGGGGCCAGCGCATCCACCACCGGCTCGACCAGGCCCAGCACCGGTTCGAGGGTTTCCACGACCGGCTCCGCCAGGCCGAGCGCCTGCCCGATCGGTGTGGTCGGGCCGAGCACCGGGTCGAGCGTCTCCAGGTTCGGCTTGGCGGGGCGTAGTGCCGGGTCGAGCGTTTCCAGGATCGGCTTGGTCGGGCGCAGTGCGGGGGCCAGCGGGTCCGGCGCCGGCTCGGGCGGACCGGGTGCCGGCGGTGCCGCGTCCGGCCGGGCCGGCGGGCGGAGGGCGCTCGCCGGCCCGCCCGGACCGACCGTGGTGGGCGTTCCCTTGCCGGGTCTCACGGGGTCCGGGCTCTGGCCGGGCGCGGTGGAGCTGTCGGCCCGCGACGCGTCCCGGGCCGGCGTGGCCGCCCCGCGGCCCGCCGGTGCCGGAGCGTCCGCCGACGGCATGCCGCCCGCCCGCTGCTCGGTGGGAGGGGCGCCCCGCCCGATCCACGCCGGTGCCTGATCGGTGCCGGAGTGCCGTGTTCCCTTGCCCGCCCCGGGCTCGGCTGCGGGCTCGCGTGCCGCGGGCTCGGCCGCCTCGCCGCCGTTTGGCCCGGCGGTCGGGGCACAGGACAGTGGGCTGCCGAGGATCGTCCGCACTCCGTCGATCAGCTCGCCGGGCAGGCACGGCCCGCTGGAACCGGCGGCGTACGCGGGCTCGTCGGCGACCGCGTCGTACGCGCCCCAGGCGCCGAGGGCGCCCCCGACCAGCAGCAGCCCACGCAGCATCGTCCGAGCCAGCCGGCCGCGACGCCGCACCACGCGCACCTCCGGGTCCTCTTCAGGGCAGCTCTGATTGTGCCGAACGGTGACCGGGTGGACACGGTCCGACACACGACAAATCGATATCAGCCGAAGGATCGGGACCGGCGGGGGTGGCCACGCCGCCGGCCGCCGACTGGACGCGGCGAGCCGCCTGCCGCCAACCGGGCGGGCGAGCGACCGGGCGCGGCCAACCGCCGGCCGTCGACCGGGCGCGGCCAACCGCCGGCCGCGAGCCGGGCGGAAACCGCGGACCGCGACCCGCTGGACCTGCCGCGGTCAGCCCAGCGGATTCGCGGTGGGTAGCGGCAGCCCGGGCAGCGACGGGAGCAGCGGCGGCAGGCCCCCGCTGGGCAGCAGGGTGGGCAGCGACGGCAGCGGGAGGATGTCGGGGAGACCGGGCTCTCCGGCGCCCGACGGTGACGGGGGTGGCGGCGAGCCGACCGGGCCGGGTCCGGACGGTGGGGCGGACCCGCCACCCGCGGTGGGTGCCGGCGCCGGCCCGGCGGTGGCGGGCGCGGACGGCGGCGACAGCGCGGCCAGCAGGTCGCGGTGCAGGGCGTCGAGCTCCGCGCGCAGCCGGGTGGCCAGCCTCGGGTCGTCGATCCCGGCGAGGTCGTTTCGCGCCTGCTCGATCAGCTGCGCGGCCTCCGCCAGCCGGCCGGCCGACAGCGCCGCCCGGGCGCGGTCGATGGTGTCCTCGACGGTGCGAACCTGCGCCTGCTCGGGATACAGCACCTTCGTCAGCGACCAGAGCGGGCTGCTCGGCCCGGCGTTGCGGCTGCCGACGCCGAGCGCGGTGGCGATGGCCACCAGGACGACCACCGCTGCCGCGAGGCGCAGCACGCGCCGCCCGAACGCCGCCGACCGGGGCGCGGTCGGCGTGGGCGGCGGCTGCACGGCGTGCCGCAGGACCGGCTCGTCGTCGGCGCTGTCGAGGTCGGCCCGCCAGGCGGCGAGCAGCGCGGCCACGTCGTCGCCGTCCGGCGCCGGCTCGCCCCGGCCGAGCGCGTCGAGCAGCTGGTCGTCCCGGGCGATGGTCGCCAGGTCCAGCTCGTCGCCCCCCTGGGGCCGCTGCTCGGTCATGCCGCCACCTCGTCGAGTGTGTCGCCTGCCAGGGTACGGAGGCGGGCCAGGGCGCGGGACTGGGCCACCCGCACCGCGGCGGCGGTCATCCCGACGATCGCCCCGACCTCCTCGGCGGTGAGGCCGACCGCCACCCGGAGCAGGACGATCTCCCGCTGCGCGTCCGGCAGGCGGTCGAGCAGCACCGACAGACGGCGGGCGAGGTCGGTGGCGACGGCCTGCTGCTCCGGCCCGGGCCCCGCGTCGGGAGTGTCCAGGGGGGCGTCGGCGGTCGCGGTCACCGCGGCGGCCCGCGCCGCGGCGCGCTGCGCGTCGGCCACCTTGTGCCCGGCGATGGCGTAGACGAACGCCGAGAACGGAGTGCCCTGGTCGCGGTAGCGGGGCAGCGCCCGCAGCACGGCGAGGCAGATTTCCTGCGCGACGTCGTCCGCCGTGGTGTACGCCCCGCCGATCCGCCCCAACCGGGCCCGGCAGTACCGCACCAGCCCCGGGCGCACGTCGGTGAGCAGGGCCGCCATGGCCCTGGAGTCGCCCTCTGCGGCCCGCCGGATGAGTTCGGGCTCGATCGTTGTGGTCATCGCGTCGCGGAGCACCTTCGTTACCGGCCGGTTAACGCGCACGCTATCGAGCCGACCGGAATTTGCCTAGCTCACCGCGAGTAGCTCCGTCGTACCGCAAAGAAATCGCGAGAAATCTGTTACACCGCGCCGCGCCGCAGCGATGTCCGAAGTAGCAGCACCGAGGAGAGGGGACCGCGTGGGCGTCGAGGTGGCCGTGCAGGGGCTGACCAAGTCCTTCGGCGGGCAGCCGGTCTGGTCGGACGTCAGCCTGACGCTGCCGGCCGGCGAGATCTCGGTGCTGCTGGGCCCGTCGGGCACCGGCAAGTCGGTGTTCCTCAAGACCCTGGTGGGGCTGCTCCGGCCCGACCGCGGCGACATCTGGATCTCCGGCCACAACCTGCCCCGGCTCTCCGAGCGCGCCCTGTACGAGGTCCGCAAGCTGTTCGGCGTGCTGTTCCAGGACGGTGCCCTGTTCGGCTCGATGACCATCTACGACAACGTGGCCTTCCCGCTGCGCGAACACACCCGCAAGAGCGAGGCGCAGATCCGGGCGGTGGTCGGCGAGAAGCTGGAGATGGTCGGCCTGACCGGCGCCGAGCGGAAGTTGCCCGGGGAGATCTCCGGCGGGATGCGCAAGCGTGCCGGGCTGGCCCGCGCGCTCGTCCTCGACCCGCAGATCATCCTCTTCGACGAGCCGGACTCCGGGCTCGACCCGGTGCGCACCGCGTACCTCAACCAGCTGATCATCGACCTCAACCAGCGCACCGAGGCGACGTTCCTGATCGTCACCCACGACATCAACACCGCCCGCACCGTGCCGGACAACATCGGGCTGATCTACCACGGGCACCTGGCCATGTTCGGGCCCCGGGAGATGCTGCTGTCCAGCACCGAGCCGGTGGTCCGGCAGTTCCTCAACGCCCAGCGGATCGGGCCGATCGGGATGGCCGAGGAGAAGGACGCCGAGGAGCTGCGGGCCGAGGCCCAGGCCGGTGTGGAGCTGCCGCCGCTGCCGCCCATCCCGAACCAGTTGCAGCCCTCCGACGGCCGGCCCCGGCGGGCCGAGCGCCCGCCCGGCGCGTGGTGCCGCGAGCACGGCGTCACCCCGCCGCCAGGCTCCTTCGCGGACCGGCCGGCGGCCGACCTCGTCGGACCGGGGGAGGTGCGCGGATGAGCGCCCCGCTGGCCGCCGTACGTCGCTCCGGCGAGTTCTTCGGCTTCTGCCTCGACACGCTGCGGGCGCTGCCCCGCCGGCCGGTGCAGGTGCGCGAGTTCGTCCAGCAGGCCTGGTTCATCAGCTCGGTGTCGATCCTGCCGGCGGCGCTCGTCTCGATCCCGTTCGGCGCGGTCATCGCGCTGCAACTCGGCTCGCTGGTGCGGCAGCTCGGCGCGCAGTCGTTCACCGGCGCCGCCTCGGTGCTCGCCGTGGTCCGCGAGGCCGGTCCGATCGTCACCGCACTGGTCATCGCCGGCGCCGGCGGCTCGGCGATCTGCGCCGACCTCGGCTCCCGCAAGATCCGTGAGGAGCTGGACGCGATGCGGGTGCTGGGCATCGACCCGATCCACCGGCTCGTGGTGCCCCGGGTGCTCGCCGCGATGCTGGTCGCCGTCCTGCTCAACGGCCTGGTCAGCGTCGTCGGCGTCACCGGCGGCTACCTGTTCAACGTGGTCATGCAGGGCGGCACGCCCGGTGCGTACCTGGCCAGCTTCCAGGCCCTCGGGCAACTGCCCGACCTGCTGGTGGGCGAGGTCAAGGCGCTGCTGTTCGGCGCCACCGCGGCCCTGGTCGCGTCCTACCAGGGGATGAACGCGCGGGGCGGCCCGAAGGGCGTCGGCGACGCGGTCAACCAGAGCGTCGTGTTCACCTTCATGCTGCTGTTCGCGCTGAACTTCCTCGTCACGGCCGTGTACTTCCAGGTCGTACCGCAGAAGGGAAGCTGACGTGCCGGTGCTGCGACAGCTCGACGACCTGGGCGGACAGCTCGCCTTCTACCTGCGCGCCTTCGGCTGGGCGCCGCGCACCCTGCGCCGCTACCGGCGCGAGGTGGTACGGCTGCTCGCCGAGGTCAGCTTCGGCACCGGCGCGCTGGCGGTGCTCGGCGGCACCGTCGGCGTCATCTGCTTCCTGACCTTCTTCACCGGCACCGAGGTTGGCCTGCAGGGCTACCAGGCGCTCAACCAGATCGGCAGCAGCGCCTTCACCGGCTTCATCTCGGCGTACTTCAACACCCGGGAGATCTCCCCGCTGGTGGCCGCGCTGGCGCTGTCGGCCACCGTAGGGTGCGGCTTCACCGCCCAGCTCGGCGCCATGCGGATCTCCGAGGAGGTCGACGCGCTCGAGGTGATGGGCGTGCCGTCGCTGCCGTTCCTGGTCACCACCCGGATGATCGCCGGCTTCATCGCGGTGATCCCGCTGTACGTGATCGGGCTGCTCTCCAGCTACCTGACCACCCGCGCCATCGCCGTCTTCTACTTCGGACAGTCGGCGGGCACCTACGACTACTACTTCCACCTGTTCCTGCCGCCCGGCGACGTGCTCTGGTCCTTCGGCAAGGTGCTGGTGTTCAGCGTGATCGTGGTGCTGGTGCACTGCTGGTACGGCTACACCGCCAGCGGCGGACCGGCCGGCGTCGGCGTCGCGGTCGGCCGCGCCGTGCGGCTGGCCATCGTCGCCGTCAACATCGTCGACTTCTTCCTGTCCCTGGCCATCTGGGGCGCCACCACCACCGTCCGGATCGCGGGGTGAGCATGAGACATCGCATCCTCGGCATCGTCTTCGTCGCCGTCCTGGCCGCGGCGCTGACCGGTTCCGTGCTGCAGTACCGCAAGGCGTTCACCCCGGTCGCCTGGGTCACCCTGCACGCCGACCGCGCCGGCCTGCAACTGGCCGACGGCGCCGATGTCAAGGTACGCGGCGTGCTGGTCGGCGACGTCCGCTCGGTACGCGGCGACGGCGCCGGGGCCACCCTGCGGCTGGCCCTCGACCCGGCGACCACCGGCCGGATCCCGGCCGACGTCACCGCGCGCCTGCTGCCCAAGACGCTCTTCGGTGAGCGCTACGTCGAACTCGTCCCGCCGCCGGGCAGCACCGCCGGGCCGATCCGCGACGGCGCGGTCATCACCCAGGACCGCAGCCGCACCGCCGTGGAACTGGAACGGGTGCTCGACGAGGCGCTGCCGCTGCTGCAGGCGATCCGGCCCGATCAGCTGGCCACCACGCTGGGCGCGCTGGCCACCGCGCTGGAGGGCCGCGGCGAGCAGCTCGGCGCGAACCTGGCCCGGCTGGAGGCGTACCTGGAACGGCTCAACCCGGCCATGCCGGCCATCGCGGCGGACGTGCGCGCCCTGGCCGCGGTGCTGGACAGCTACGACGCCGCGCTGCCCGACCTGCTGGCGCTGCTGCGCGACGTCAGCGTCACCGCCCGCACGGTCACCGACCAGCGCACCCAACTGGCCGCGTTCCTCGCCGAGGCCACCGATGCCGCCGACGTCGCGCACGGTTTCCTCGACCGGCACGGCGACCAGCTCATCCGCCTCGGCGCGGTGAGCCGGCCGGTGCTCGAACTGCTCGCCACCTACGCGCCCGAGTACCCGTGCCTGATGAGCGGCCTGGTGGCCCTGCAACCCCGGGTGGAGGAGGTGTTCGCCGGCGGCCGGATGCGGATCACCCTGGAGGTCACCCGCGACGGCGGCAAGTACGAGCGCGGCCGCGACGAGCCGGTCTACGGCGCCGACGACGGCCCGCAGTGCCACGGCCTGCCCCGACCGGCCAGCCCCGCGCCGGAGAAGCCGATCGACGACGGCTACGACTACTCCGGCCCCCGGCCGCCGGTCACCCTGCCGGTCGGCCTGCCCGCCCCGGCCGCCGGCGCCGCCCCGGCCATGGGCCAGGCCGCCACCGGCGAGGAACGCGCCCTGGTGAAACCGCTGCTCGGCGCGGTCACCGGCACCCCGCCGGCGGAGGTGCCCGACATCGCGGTGCTGCTGTGGGGGCCGCTGCTGCGCGGAGCGGTGGTGAACGCCCGATGACCGGCACCATCCGTCCGCTGGTGAAGCTGCTGGTCTTCGCCGCGGTGACGCTGCTGCTGACCGCGCTGCTCGCCCAGACCCTGGGCGCCTTCCCGGCCGGCGGCGTCACCTACCGGGCCCGGTTCACCGACGTCACCGGCCTGCTGCCCGGCGACGACGTGCGGATCGCCGGCGTCCGGGTCGGCCGGGTCGCCGACATCCGGGTGGTCGACGACACCGTGGCCGAGGTCGAGTTCACCCTCACCGAGGACGTCCCGCTGGCCACCGGCGTCCGCGCCGCCATCCGCTACCGCAACCTGGTCGGGCAGCGCTACCTCGCGCTCACCGAGGGGCCGGGGGAGCGCCGGCCGCTGCGGCCGGACGGGCTCATCCCGATCGGGCAGACCACCCCGGCGCTGGACCTGACCGTGCTGTTCAACGGCTTCCGGCCGCTGTTCACCGCGCTGCGCCCGGAGGACGTCAACAAACTCGCCTACGAGATCATCCAGGTGCTCCAGGGCGAGGGCGGCACCGTGTCGAGCCTGCTGAGCCGAACCGCCTCGCTGACCAACACCCTCGCCGACCGGGACGCCGTCATCGGCCGCGTGGTCACCAACCTCAACACCGTGCTGACCACCCTCGCCACCCGGGACCGGGACCTCGACCGGACCATCACCCAACTGCAGGAGTTCGTCTCCGGGCTGGCCGCCGACCGGACCGCCATCGGCGAGGCGCTGGTCAACCTCGGCGACCTCACCGAGGCGACCTCGTCGCTGGTGGGCGAGGCCCGGCCACCGCTCGCCGCCGACATCCGCGCCCTCGACGAACTCGCCGGCACGCTCAACCGCAACTCCGCTGTCATCGACAGCACCCTCGGCCGGCTGCCGCAGCGCTACGAGTCGCTGACCCGGGTCGCCTCGTACGGCTCCTGGTTCAACTTCTACCTCTGCGACTTCGACGGCCGGGTGTCGGCCGCCGGCCAGAGGCTCAACCCCGTCACCTTCAGCGCGCCGGCCGCGCGGTGCGCCACCGGAGGCAGCCGATGAAACCGTTCCGCGAACGCAACCCCGTGGTCACCGGCGCCGTCGGGTTGACCCTGATCGTCGCCGCGCTGCTCGGTGCCTTCCAGCTCGACCGGCTCGCCGCGCTCACCGGCCGGGCCTACCAGGCGGCCTTCACCGACGCCAGCGGCCTCGCCGTCGGCAACGAGGTGCGGGTCGCCGGGGTCCGCGTCGGCAAGGTCACCGCCGTCGAGCTCGCCCGCGACACCCGGTCGTACGTGCGGGTCCGGTTCCGGGTCGACGACGACGGCGTACGCCTGGGCGACCGCACCGGCGCGACGATCCGGATCAAGACGGTGCTCGGGCAGAAGTACCTGGCCCTGTCGCCCGCCGGGGCGGGCCGGCTGCCGGAGGGCGGGCTGATCCCGCTGGACCGCACCGCCGCACCGTTCGACGTGGTCCAGGCGGTCACCGGGCTCGCCGACACCCTCGACAAGGTCGACACCGATCAACTCGCCGCCGCCTTCGCCACCCTGTCGGAGACCTTCGCCGACACCCCGGCCAGCGTCGACTCCGCGCTGGGCGGGCTGGCCCGGCTCTCCCGCACCGTCGCCGACCGGGACGCCGAACTGCGGTCGCTGCTGACCCGGGCCCGCGAGGTCACCGGCGTGCTGGCCACCCGCGACGAGGAGTTCCGCAAGCTGGTGACCGACGGTGAGGCGCTGCTGGCCGAGGTGACCCGCCGCCGGGACGCCATCCACAAGCTGCTGGTCGGCACCAACGACCTGGCCACCCAGTTGTCCGGACTGGTCGCCGACAACCGGACCGAACTCGACCCGGCCCTGCGGGAGCTGCGTGAGGTGATCGCCGTGCTGCAACGCAACCGGGACAACCTGGAACGGAGCATCGCCCGGATGGCGCCGTTCGTCACCGCGTTCGCCAACGTGGTCGGCAACGGCCGCTGGTTCGACTCGTACGTGCACGGGCTGGTGCAGCCGTACGTGCCCACGGGTGGCCGGTGATGGCCGCCCACCGCTGGCGCCGGCCGGTCGCCGCCGCCACCGTCCTGCTCACCGCGCTGGCCGCCGCCGTGGTGGTCGCCCGGCACGAGCCGCCCCAGCGGCGGCTGACCGCCCACTTCACCCGCGCGGTCGGCGTACACCCCGGCTCCGACGTGCGGGTCCTCGGCGTGCGGGTCGGCGAGGTGGTGGCGGTGACCCCGCGCGGGCGCACCGTCGAGGTCGCCATGCGCTACGACCCGGGCGTGCGGATCCCGTCCGACGCGCAGGCGGTGATCGTCCCGCCCAGCGTGGTCAGCGACCGGTACGTCCAACTCACCCCCGCGTACGCCGGCGGCGCCCCGCTGGCCGACGGCGCCGACATCCCGCTGAGCCGCACCGCGGCGCCGATGGAGATCGACGACATCTACCGGGCGCTGGACGACTTCAACCGGGCACTCGGCCCGGACGGCGCGAACGCCGACGGTGCGCTGTCCGACCTCGTCGCCACCGGCCGGGCCAACCTGGAGGGCAACGGCGAGCAGCTGCGGGAAACCCTCGACGGGCTGTCCCAGGCGCTGACCACGCTCGCCGACGGCCGGCAGGACCTGTTCGGTTCGGTGGCCAACCTGCAACGGTTCACCACCACCCTGGCCGAGAGCGACCAGCAGGTGCGTGCCTTCCAGCGGCAGCTGGCCGACGTGGCCGAGCAGCTCTCCGGCGAACGCGACGAACTCTCCGCCGCGCTGCGCAACCTGGCCGTCGCGCTGGCCGACGTCACCGCCTTCGTGAAGAAGAACCGCCAGCTGCTCACCGCCGACGTCGCCGCGCTCGCCGACATCACCGGGGTGCTGGTCCGCCAGCAGGAGGCGGTCATCGAGATCCTCGACGTGGCGCCGCTGGCGCTGAACAACCTCGCGTTGGCGTACAACCCCCGGTCGGGCACCCTGGACACCCGCGACAATGCCACCGGCCCGTACGACCCGGCCGGCTTCGCCTGCTCACTGATCGTCGACCAGCTGCCCGCGAAACAGGTCCCGGCCACCTGCCACGCGCTCGCGCAGACGCTGCACGCGCGCGGGCTGCCGATGACCGATCAGCTGCGCAGGCTGCTCAAGCTGCCGCCCGGCGCCCCGACGGCCGGCCCGGTCCCGCCGGGCGAACCTCCGTCCACCCAGCCCGGGGGGCCGGCCCTCGACCTGGCGCCGGGCGGCCCCGTCGACACGCTGGACCGTACCCTCGGCGGCATCCTGCGAGGCCCGGCATGACCGCCCGGGCCCGCCGGCTGCTGGCCGCGGCCCTGGCCGTGGCGCTGCTGCCCGCCGGCTGCGGCCTGCCGGAGCTGACCGACCTGCCGCTGCCCGGCGGCGCGCCGGCCGGCCCCGGATACCGGGTCACCGCCGAGTTCACCGACGTGCTCGACCTGGTGCCGCAGGCGGCCGTCAAGGTCGACGACGTCACCGTGGGCAGCGTCGAGAAGATCTCCCTCGCCGGCTGGACCGCCCGGGTCACCCTGCGGATCGACCGCGAGGTCCAACTGCCGGCCAACGCCTCCGCCGCGGTCCGGCAGAGCAGCCTGCTCGGCGAGAAGTACGTGACGGTCACCGCCCCGACCACCGAGCCGCGCCGCGGCCGGCTCGCCGACGGCGACGTCATCCCGCTGGCCCGCACCACCCGCGGCGCCGAGGTCGAGGAGGTGCTCGCCGCGCTGGGGCTGCTGCTCAACGGCGGCGGCCTGGCCCAGCTGCGCACCATCAACCAGGAACTCGGCCGGGCGCTCGACGGCCGCGAACCCGCGATCCGCGACGCGGTGCGCCGGCTCGACGAGTTCGTCGGCGGGCTGGAACGGCAGAAGGCGGACATCGTCCGGGCCGTCGAGGCGCTGGACCGGCTGACCGGCCGGCTCGCCCGGCAACGGCAGGTCGTCGGCGAGGCCGTCGACGCGCTCGCGCCCGGGATGACCACGCTGGCCCGCCAACGCGCCCAGCTGACCAGCGCGCTGACCGCCCTCGGCGAACTCGGGCGGGTCGGCACCCGGGTGGTCAACCGCAGCCGCGACGACACCCTGGCCAGCCTGCGGTCGCTGAAACCGATCCTCGAACAGCTGGTCCGCGCCGGGGACGACCTGCCGAAGTCACTGGACTTCATGCTGTCGTACCCGTTCCCGCCGAACGTGACCGGCGCGATCGTCGGCGACTTCGTCAACCTCTCCATCACCGCCGACCTGGACGCCGCCTCGATCCTGGCCAACCTGGTCGCCGCCGCCCCGGCGCCCGCCGGGTCGGCCACCGGCGCGCGGAAGCCCGGCGCCGCACCGCCGCCCACGGCCGGCGGGTCCCGCCCCGGAACC
>NZ_QGSW01000053.1:0-16448 GCF_003176715.1 Micromonospora sp. S4605 | reverse complement strand
GGGGTGGCCGCCGGGTGGGCGGCGATCACCTCGTGCCTGCCGGTCGTCGTCGTGCTCTGGCTGTTCCAGCTCAGCGAGGACGCCGCGTCGCTGCTCGGCGCGGTACGCGCCGGGCTGGCCGGTTGGCTGCTCGGGCACGGGGTCCCGCTGGCCACCGGCGCCGGCCCGGTCGCGCTGGCCCCGCTGGCGCTCACCGCGCTGGCGTTCTGGCGACTGACCCGGGCCGGCGTGCACACCAGCCGGGCGATCGGCGCCCGCGGCAGCCGGTCGGTACCCCGGGCGGTCACCGCCGCCGGTGCGGTGGGCATCGCGTACGCCGTGCTGGGCGCGCTCGCCGCGCTCGCGGTCGGCACCGGCGGGCCCGGCGTGTCGCCGGTGCGGGCGGGGGTGACGTTCGGCGTGTTCGGCGGGCTCGCCGCCCTGGTCGGCGCCGCCCGCACCACCGGGGTGGCCGGCCTGCTCGCCGCGCGCGCCCCGGCGCCGCTGCGGGACGCGCTCCGCACCGGCCTGGTCGCCGGGCTGCTGCTGCTCGCCGCCGGCGGCGGAGCGGCCGGGCTGGCGGTGGCGACCGGGGGCGGCGACGCCGCCGACATGATCGGCGCCTATCGCACCGGGGTGGCCGGCCAGGCCGGGATCACGCTGGTCAGCCTCGCCTACGCGCCGAACGCCACGGTCTGGTCGGCCAGCTACCTGCTCGGCCCGGGCTTCGCGGTGGGCACCGACACGGCGGTACGCACCAGCGAGGTCTCGGTCGCCGCGCTGCCGGCCGTACCGCTGCTGGCGGGGCTGCCGCGCGGGCCGGTCGACGGGCTCGGCGCCGGGCTGCTCGCGGTGCCGGTCCTCGCCGGGATGGCGGCGGGCTGCCTGCTGGCCCGCCGGCTGGTCCGGCTGGCCACTGAGGAGCGGTCGACCCTGGGCTGGGGCGGGTTGCTCGGGCCGGCGGCGCTCGCCGGGCCGGTGGCCGGCCTGCTGCTCGGCGCGGCGGCCGCCGCCTCCGCCGGTCCGCTCGGCGGCGGCCGGCTGGCCGAGATCGGTCCGGTCGGCTGGCAGGTGGCCGCCGTGGCGGCCGCGGTGATCGGGGTCGGCGCGCTGCTCGGCGCCGCCACCACCAAGGTGCTCGCCCGCCCCGCAGCACGCTGAACGCCGAGCGCGTCGTCGGGCGCCGTCGGGCCGCGGGCGAACCGGCAGACGGCGAGGGGCGCCCCGGACGGATCCGGGACGCCCCTGTCTCGTGCGGTGCTCAGGACTGGGTCGGCAGGGCCACGTTGGCCACGACTCCCAGGATGATGAGCAGGATGCCGAGTCCGGCGCCGACGGCGCCGCAGATCAGGCCCGCCTTGGCCTGGCCGGCGTTGGACGCCAGCCCCTGGTCGGCCTTCTGCTTGCCCAGGTAACCGGTCACCACGGCGGCGATGCCGACCGGGATGCCCAGGTAGAAGCAGCAGACCAGCGGGATCGAGGCGATGCCGAGGATCAGCGACACCAGGCCGAGGGTGTTCTGCTGGCCCTGCCCCTGCGGGTAGCCCGCGTTCGGGTAGGACGGCGCGGCGCCGTACGGCTGCTGCTGCTGGGCGTACGGGTCCTGGTACGGCTGCTGCTGGCCGTACGGCTGGCCCGAGGTGGGCTGCTGGCCGTACGGCGCGGCCGGCGGCTGGCCGTAGGGGTCGCTCGGCTGGCCGTAGGGCTGGCCGGAGGTGGGCTGCTGACCGTACGGGGCGGCCGGCGGCTGGGCGTAGGGGTCGTTCGGCTGGCCGTAGGGCTGGCCCGAGGTGGGCTGCTGGCCGTACGGGTCCTGACCGGGCTGTCCGGGCTGCATGTAGAGGCTCCTCGGCTTGGGGTCTGTCAGTTGGTGCTGCTGGTCTGGGCGTCCATCAGCCCGGCGAGGCCGCCGAGCAGGCAGCACACCAGGACGATCACGTACCAGCCGATGCCGACGATCAGGGCCCACTTGGACCACTTCTTCGACTCGGCGGCGGCCGCCTGCGCGCCGGCGTAGTCACCCTGCTGGAGCAGCGGGTTGACCTTGGAGGCGTTGATGATGGCCGGGATGGCCAGCGGCCAGAACAGGAAGATCGCGACGATCGACATCGCCATGTTGTTGTTGATCTGCGGCGGCTGCTGGGGCTGGTATCCGGGCTGCATCGTGGGGTACTCCTCGTTCCATCGACACGGCTCGCGTGCCGGTTCACTGACGGGGTGCGGGCCGGACGTGCGCCTAGCCCGAGCGACGGGCAGCGTACCTGGTTCCGGCCAGCTTGGCTGTCAGCGAATGTCGTGCCGCCCAACGGATGGGCGCGCTGACCTGCCGGATAGGGTGACCGGGTGACCGAGCCCGCGTCCGCAGCCCGCATCGTCGTCCTGGTCTCCGGCTCCGGGAGCAACCTCCAGGCGCTGCTGGACGCGTGCGCCGATCCCGCGTACGGCGCGCGGGTGGTGGCCGTCGGCGCCGACCGGCACGGCACCGGTGGCGTGCAGCGGGCCGCGGCGGCCGGCGTGCCGACCTTCGTGGACGAGCTGAAGGCGTACCCCTCCCGGGAGGACTGGGACGCCGCGCTCACCGCGCACGTCGCCGAGCACCGGCCCGACCTGGTCATCTCCGCCGGTTTCCTCAAGCTGGTCGGCCCGCACTTCCTGGCCGCGTTCGGCGACCGCTACCTCAACACGCACAACACGCTGCTGCCGGCGTTCCCCGGCATCCACGGCCCGCGCGACGCCCTCGCCTACGGCGTGAAGGTCACCGGGGCCACTCTCTTCTTCGTCGACGCCGGGATGGACACCGGCCCGATCGTCGCGCAGGTCGCCGTGCCGGTGCACGACGACGACGACGTGGAGACGCTCACCGAACGCATCAAGGAAGCCGAGCGGCGCCAGCTCGTCGAGCAGGTGGGCCGGCTGGTCCGTGAAGGTTGGACGATCACCGGAAGAAAGGTCACGGTTCCGTGAGTTCCACTCAGGACGAGCGCCGCCCGATCAAGCGGGCGCTGGTCAGCGTCTACGACAAGACCGGCCTGGTCGAGCTGGCCCGGGCCCTGCACGCGGCCGGGGTGGAGCTCGTCTCGACCGGGAGCACGGCGGCCACCATCGCCGACGCCGGGGTGCCGGTGACCCCGGTGGAGACGGTGACCGGCTTCCCGGAGATCCTCGACGGCCGGGTCAAGACCCTGCACCCGAAGATCCACGGTGGACTCCTGGCCGACCTGCGTAAGGAGTCGCACACCGGCCAGCTCGACGAGCACGGCATCGCCGGGATCGACCTGCTGGTGTCCAACCTCTACCCGTTCCAGGCCACGGTCGCCTCCGGCGCGTCGGACGACGAGTGCGTGGAGCAGATCGACATCGGCGGCCCGGCGATGGTCCGGGCGGCGGCCAAGAACCACGCCTCGGTCGCGGTGGTCACCGACCCGGCGGCGTACCCGGCGCTGCTGGCCGCGCTCGACGAGGGTGGTTTCACGCTGGCCCAGCGCCGCGCGCTGGCGGCCCGGGCCTTCGCCGACATCGCCGAGTACGACGTGGCCGTCGCCGAGTGGTTCGCCACCACGCTGGCCCCGCCCGCCGACGGCTGGCCGCGGTTCGCGGGGCTGGCCCTGCGCCGCGAGGCGGTGCTGCGCTACGGCGAGAACCCGCACCAGGAGGCCGCCGTGTACGCCGACCCGGCCAGCCCGCCCGGGCTGGCCCAGGCCGAGCAACTGCACGGCAAGGAGATGTCCTACAACAACTACGTCGACGCGGACGCCGCCTGGCGGGCCGCGAACGACTTCCCGGACCAGCCGGCGGTGGCGATCATCAAGCACGCCAACCCGTGCGGGATCGCGGTCGGCGCGGACGTGGCCGAGGCGCACCGGCGGGCGCATGCCTGCGACCCGGTCTCCGCGTACGGCGGGGTGATCGCGGTGAACCGCCCGGTGAGCGTGGACCTGGCCCGGCAGGTCGCTGAGATCTTCACCGAGGTGGTGGTGGCGCCCGGCTACGACGACGGCGCGCTGGAGATCCTCCAGGCCAAGAAGAACGTGCGGCTGCTGCGCGCGCCGGAGTACGCCCCGCTGCCGGCGGAGTGGCGGCAGGTCACCGGCGGTGTGCTGGTGCAGCTGCGGGACCGGATCGACGCGGCCGGCGACGACCCGGCGAACTGGCGACTCGCCACCGGCGAGGCGGCCGACGAGGCGACCCTGCGGGACCTGGTCTTCGCCTGGCGGGCGGTGCGCGCGGTGAAGAGCAACGCGATCCTGCTGGCGAAGGACGGCGCCTCGGTCGGTGTCGGGATGGGCCAGGTCAACCGGGTCGACTCCGCGCAGCTGGCGGTCAGCCGGGCCGGCGCGGACCGGGCGCGCGGCTCGGTCGCCGCCTCCGACGCGTTCTTCCCGTTCGCCGATGGTCCGAAGATCCTCATCGAGGCCGGCGTGCGGGCGATCGTCCAGCCCGGCGGCTCGATCCGCGACGAGGAGGTCATCGCCGCCTGCAAGCAGGCCGGCGTGACCATGTACCTGACCGGCACCCGCCACTTCTTCCACTGATTCCGGCACGCCCGAGCGGCCCCGTTCCCGACCGGGGACGGGGCCGCCGCGTTCCGGCCGCCGGTGGCGGCAGACACCGGAGTGCCCGTCGCGTCGCCTCTGGTCAGTCGAGCCGCCGTTCGATCGGCAGGCGGGACCTCGTCAGCATCCCGACGCCGAGCATGGCGACCAGCGGCACCACGGCCAGCACGCCGAGGACGGACCAGGGGACGACGATCGGGTACGGGTCCGCGCTGGGCCAGGTCCGCAGGTACGCCTGGTTGATCGCGGTGAGGATGGCGACGACCGCCACGAGACCGACGGTCATGCCGAGCAGCGACCCGAGGCCGGCGATCACGCCGGACTGGCTCAGCGACAGCTTCCGGCGCACCAGCGGGCTGGCGCCGACGGCGGCCAGGGTCGACAGGTCCGGCCGGCTGTCGGCGGCGGTGAGCCCGGTCGCGATCCCGACCGCGCCGAGGGTGATCAGCCCGGCCGCCACGGTCAGGAGGAGCAGGGTCGGGTCGGCCGACGTCGCGGGGCCCCGCTCAACGCTGACCCGCAGGCGGGCGGAGAGGGCGGTGACCTCGGCGCGGAAGCGGTCCTCCGTCGCCGTGTCGGGTGCCCGCGTGGCGATCACGAAGCCCCACTGGTGCGCGACGAGCCCGGCGCGGGCCAGCGCCGCTGGCGAGATGATCGTCCGGTCCGACCGGATCCCGGTGGTGAGGGCGTGTCCCGGCAGCTTCAGGGCGGCCGGCTCCCTGGCCCCTTTCAGCGGTCCTCCCCGCGTCGGCACCGCGGGTGGCTGCACCGTCACCGTTCCGTCCACCACGTACCGGGAGTCGGTGACGACCACGCCGCCGGCCCGCAGCGTCGCGACGGCCCGGGCCAGGTCGTCGCCGTGGGCCCCGGTGAGAGGCGACACCGCGCTGCCGTCGTCGACGACGAGCGGGGTGTAGCTGCGCGGGTAGGTCTTGCTGGACGAGTCGCAGCGGGCGTCGGCGCGGGCCTGGCGCTGCTCCTGCGGAGTGAGGGGCCGTTGCAGGTCGAAGTAGGGGCACTGCCGCTGTGGCGGGAGCACCAACTCGACGAAGGGATTGGGGCAGGCGCCGGGATCCCAGCCACGGCAGCCCGGGACGCGTATCTCGGTCACGGCGGTGGCGGCCAGGGTCGTGCCGGCGACGGCCGCGAGTCGATCGGCCGGGATCGTCCGATGACCTGGTCCGAGGGGATTCACCACTGTCACGTGGCCGGTCGGCGTGTTCGGGCGGTAGGCCGCGGTCGCCCGGGCGTCGCTGCTGTGCTGGTAGACGCCCAGGCAGACGGTGCCGGCGACGGCGGCCATCACGGCGGAGATCGCCGGGGCGGTCGCCGCTCGGTTGCGGCCGGCGTCGCGCAGCGCGATCCGTGGTGTCAGCGGCAGGTGCCGGCCGAGCCGGGCGAGCAGGCCGACCAGGGCCGGGGTGCAGAGCACCAGGCCGAACTGGGCCAGCACCAACCCGGCCAGCAACAGGTTCGTCGACACCCGGACGGCGGCGTACGCCGCCAGCCCGGTGCCGCCGGCGGCGAGCATCAGCCCGACGACCACCCACCGTCGCCGGGACCGCTTCGCGCCTCGCCGCCCGCTCAGCGCGACCACCACGTTCTGTCGCGCCGCCACGAACGCGGGCACCAGCGCCGCCGCCACCCCGGTGAGTACGGCCAGCCCGGCGACGGCGAGCAGGGCGAGCGGGAAGACGCGGTACCCGCCGGCCCGCGCCTGGACCACGTGCTCCTCGACGAGCGGGCGCCCGGCGACCGCCAGGATCGTGCCGAGCAGGATGCCGGCGACGGCCCCGACCAGACCCAGCACCACCCCGTCGGCGAGCACGATCCGGCGGAGGTGGGTGGGGCTGCCGCCGTTGGCCGCCACCAGGGCAAGGTCGCGTTGGCGACGCCGCGCGCCGATGGCGAACGCCGGCCCGGTCAGCAGCACGATCTGCATGGCGCCGAGCCCGCCGAGCAGCACGCCGATGCCGACCGCCTGGGCGTCCACCTCCGGCTGCGGGGTCGGCGCCGTCGGCGGCGGGTCGAGCGACACCGCACGGGAGATCACCAGGATGCCCTTGGCGTTCAGCCGCCTGACCTGATCCCAGCCGACCGGCGTGGGAGCGTCCACCAGCCACGCGCTCGGCGGGTCGGTGCGGGCGGCCGGGGGTAGCACGACAACCTCCCCCAGGTTGCCGGGGATCTCCACGATCCCGACCACCGTGAACCGCCGCGACCCCTCACCCAGTTCGACGGTCCCACCGAGGGCCACCCCGAGCCGGCGCAGCGCCGCCTCGCTGGCGGCCACCTCGGTCGCGCCGGTCGGCGCGCGACCCTCCCGCAGCCGCGCCATCCCCTCGGTGACCGGGTCCGCCAGGTCCAGCCCGTACGACGGGACGGGGCCGACGCCGTCGGCGGTCCGCCAGTCCCACCGCTGTTCGTCCCAGACCGGAACGACCCGGCTGCCGGACGGCAGGGCACTGGTCACCTCGGCGGTGGTCGCCGGGTCGGGCTCGGCGGTGACGATCCGGTGGAAGCCTGTCGCGGTGAGGAGGTCACCGTCGGGACTCTGCTCGACGGCGCCGTCGTACTCCCAGGTCACCCTGGCGTCGGCGGCACCGAGCGTTCGTTCCAGCCGTTCGTCGTCGGTGAGCCGGTACATGTCGTAGGAGGCGGCGGCGAAGCTGAGCGCCAGGACGGGCGTCGCGATCATCGCCACCACCAGCGCGCTGCGACCCTTGGCCCGGCGGGTCTCGCGCCACGCGATGCGTAGGGCGGTGCGCCAGGAGACCAGGGCGTCCGGGATGCGGTGCCATCGACGGGTCATCGGGTCTTCCCGGCCAGCAGTTGCTCGGCCCGGCCCAGCGGCCCGGAGGTGCCGGTGACCATCCCGTCCTGCATGAATACCACCCGATCGGCCCAGGCCGCGTGTCGCGCCTCGTGGGTCACGAGTATGCCGGCGGCCCCAGCGTTGACCCGGGAGCGCAGCACCCGCAACACCGCCTCGCCGGTCTGAGAGTCGAGCGCCCCGGTCGGTTCGTCGGCGAGGACCAGCCGGCGCCGGCCGATCAGGGCTCGGGCGATTGCCACCCGCTGCTGCTGGCCGCCGGAGAGTTCGTCGGGGAAGCGCTGGGCGAGGTCGGCCATGCCCACCTCGTCGAGCGCGGCGGCGGCGCGGCGGCGAGCCCGGCGTACGGAGGTGCCGTCCAGTTCCAGCGGAAGCGCGACGTTCTCCACCGTGGTGAGACTGGGCAGCAGATTGAGGTGTTGGAACACGTAGCCGATCGAGCGCCGGCGCAGCACGGACAACCGCGCACGGTTGAGCGTGTCGACGCGTTCGCCCTCGACCCACACCTCGCCCCGGGTCGGCCGATCCAGTCCGCCGGCCAGGTTGAGCAGGGTCGACTTGCCGGAACCCGAGGGCCCCATGACCCCGACGAGTTCGCCGGGCCGGACGACGAGGCTGACGCCGCCCAGCGCGGTCACCGCGGTGTCGCCGGTGCCGTGGGTCCGGTACGCGTGGCGGATCTCCAGCACGTTGGCCGGGCCGTTGACCGGCGCTGTGGTCGACTCGCGCGGTCGGCGGTGGTTCCGCCCGTGCGCGAGCGGGCTGTGGGGATCATCCGAGATGGACATGGATACCGAGTATGCATATCGAGTATGCATCGAGCAACCCGCGGACCTGATCCCCCCGGGCGGCGTCAGCCCACCGTGGGACGGAGCTCGGCGAAGTGGCAGGCCGACGGGTGGGGGTCGGCGGCGCGGGGCACCGTCGCCGGGTCCTCGCGGGCGCAGACCTCCTGCGCCTTCCAGCACCGGGTGCGGAAGTGGCAGCCGGACGGCGGGTCCGCCGGGCTCGGCACGTCGCCGGTGAGCCGGATGATGGTGCCGGCGTCCCGGGCCTCCGGGTCGGGCACCGGCACCGCCGAGAGCAGCGCCTGGGTGTACGGGTGGGTGGCACGCTCGTAGATCTGCTCCTCGGTGCCGATCTCGACGATCCGACCGAGGTACATCACCGCCACCCGGTCGGAGATGTGCCGGACCACCGACAGGTCGTGCGCGATGAAGATGTACGACAGGCCGAACTCGTCCTGCAACTGCTCCAGCAGGTTGATCACCTGGGCCTGGATCGACACGTCCAGCGCCGATACCGGCTCGTCGCAGACGATGATCTCGGGCCGCAGGGCCAGTGCCCGGGCGATGCCGATGCGCTGCCGCTGACCGCCGGAGAACTGGTGCGGGTACCGGTTGACGTGCTCGGGGTTGAGCCCGACCACGTCCAGCAGGTCCTGCACCCGTTGCCGGCGGCTGCCCTTCGGCGCGGCGTCCGGGTGGATCTCGAACGGCTCGCCGATGATGTCGCCGACGGTCATCCGCGGGTTCAGCGAGGTGTACGGGTCCTGCATGACCATCTGCATGTTGCGCCGCAGCCGGCGCAGCTCGGCGCCCGAGGCGCCGAACAGGTCCTTCCCCTCCAGGGTGACCCGGCCGGCGGTCGGCGTCTCCAGCCGCATCAGCAGCCGGGCCAGGGTCGACTTGCCGCAGCCGGACTCGCCGACCACGCCGAGGGTCTCGCCCCGGCGCAGTTCGAAGCTCACCCCGTCGACCGCCTTGACCGCGCCGACCTGCCGCTGGAACAGCACGCCCCGGGTGATCGGGAAGTGCTTGACCAGGTTGTCGACCGAGAGGATCGTCTCGCCCCGGACCTTGGTCGGGCTAGCGGGCACTGTCATCACGGACCTCCTGCGCGAAGTGGCACGCGCTGGTCCGGCCGTCGCCGAGCACCAGGTCGTGCGGCACCACGTCCACGCAGACCTGCTGCACGTACGGGCACCGGGGGTGGAACGGGCAGCCGCTCGGGATGCGCATCAGGTTGGGCGGCAGCCCTTTGATGGTGGCGAGCGCCTGGCCGCGCACGTCCAGCCGCGGGATCGACTCCAGCAACCCCTTGGTGTACGGGTGGGCCGGCGCCCGGTAGAGCGAGCGGACGTCGGCGTGCTCGACGATCCGGCCGGCGTACATCACCGCGATCCGGTCCGCCACGCCGGCCACCACGCCCAGGTCGTGGGTGATCAGGATCAGCGCCATGTCGAGGTCGCGGCGCAGGTCGGCGAGGAGGTCCATGATCTGCGCCTGCACCGTCACGTCCAGCGCGGTGGTCGGCTCGTCGGCGATCAGCACCTTCGGGTTCAGGGCCAGCGCCATCGCGATCATCACCCGCTGGCGCATGCCGCCGGAGAACTGGTGCGGGTAGTCGCCGAGCCGGTTGGCGGCGCCGGGGATCTTCACCAGGTCCATCAGTTCGACGGTCCGCCGGCGCGCGTCCGCCTTGGACATGCCGGCGCGCTGGCGCATCGTCTCGCCGATCTGCCAGCCGACCGGGAAGACCGGGTTCAGCGCGGAGAGCGCGTCCTGGAAGATCATCGCGATCTCGGTGCCGCGCACCTGCCGGCGCTGCCCCTCGCTCATCGCGAGCAGGTCGCGGCCCTGGTAGCGGATCTCCCCGGAGCGGACCACCGCCGGCGGGGTGTCCAGGATGCCCATGATCGTCTGCGCGGTGACCGACTTGCCCGAGCCGGACTCGCCGAGCACCGCGAGCGTCTCGCCGGCGTCCAGGTGGTACGAGACGCCGTTGATCACCCTGGCGACGCCTTCGCCGGTGCGGAACTCGACGTACAGGTCCCGCACCTCCAGCAGGTGCCCGCCCGCCGGGGTGGCCGAGGCGGGGGTGGGTTGGACGGTGGAGTGGCTCATCGGCGGGTCACCGCAGCTTCGGGTCGAAGGCGTCGCGGATCGCGTCGCCGAGCATGATGAACGCCAGCACGGTCAGCGCGAGGAAGGCCGACGGGACGATGAGCGGCGTCGCCGCCTCGCGCATGTGCACCCGGCCGGAGTCGATGTCGATCCCCCACGAGATGGTCGGGGCCCGCAGGCCGATGCCGAGGAAGCTCAGGGTCGCCTCGGCGGCGATGAACGAGCCGAGCGCGATGGTGAGCACCACGATGGCCGGAGCCAGCGCGTTCGGCAGGATGTGCCGCCACATGATCCGGCCGTTCCCGGCGCCCAGCATCCGGGCGGCGGCGACGTAGTCCTGTTCCTTCGCGGTGATCACCGAGGAGCGGACCACCCGGGCCGCGGTGGTCCAGCCGAGCACCGCCAGTACGAAGATCACCGCGCCGATCCGGACCGTGGCGTTGTCGCTGCCCACCCGCTTGAGCAGGACGATCGCGGCGAGCAGCAGCGGGATGCCGAGCACGATGTCGATCACCCGGGACAGCACCGCGTCGACCCAGCGGCCGAAGTAGCCGGCCAGCATCCCGACCACCAGCGCGATCACCCCGGTCAGCAGCGCCGAGAGCGCGCCGACCAGCAGCGAGGCGCGGGCCCCGTACACCGCCCGGGAGTAGGTGTCGCAACCCTGGAAGTCGTACCCGAAGATGGCCCCGCCGGACGGCCCGGCGTGCTGCCGGGAGAGCAGGCAGTCGCGCGGGTCGTTCGCGGTGAACAGGCCGGGGACGGCGGCCATCGCGGCCACCAGCACCACAAGCGCCAGGCTGATCCAGAAGATCGGGTTGCGGCGCAGGTCACGCCAGGCGTCACCGGCCAGGCTGCGCGGCTTCTGCGACACCTGGCCCGGTGCGCCCGGCTCGCCCGACGGTCCGCGCCGCGCGGCCTGGTTCTCGGTGGCCGCCACGGTCTCGAAGTCACTCACGCCGGTACCTCGCTCCGCCCGGTCCCGGCGTGAGTGCCGAGGCACGCCGCGTTGATGATTCGGTCGCCGCGCTCACTCATAGCGGATCCTCGGGTCGAGTACGGCGTACAGGACGTCCACCACCAGGTTGGAGACGAGGTACACCACGACCAGCACGCTGACGATGCCCACCACCAGCGGCCCGTCTTCGGTGCGGATGCCGCGGAAGAGGTTGAAGCCGACGCCGGGGATGTTGAACACGCCCTCGGTGATGATCGCGCCGCTCATCAGGTTGCCCAGCTCGACGCCGAGGAAGGTGACCACCGGAATGAGCGAGTTGCGCAGCACGTGCACGCTGACGATCCGCCGCCTGACCAGGCCCTTGGCCCGGGCGGTACGGACGTAGTCGGCGCGCAGGTTCTCCGCCACCGAGGTCCGGGTCAGCCGCAGCGCGGTGGCCAGCGAGAGCGAGCCGAGCACGATGCCGGGCAGCAGCAGCGCGTACAGGTCGGGATCGGCGCCCGCGGTCGGCGGGAAGAGCTGCCACCGTACGCCGAGGAGGTACTGGGCCAGCGGGGCCAGCACGATGGTCGGGATGCCGAGCACCAGCAGGGTCAGCAGCAGAGTGGAGTTGTCGAAGATGCTGGCCCGCCGGATGCCGGCGAGCACGCCGGCGGTGACCCCGAAGAGGATGGTGACCGCCATCGCGATCAGCGCCAGCTTGACAGTGACCGGCCAGGCGGCGGTCAGGATGTCGCCGATCGAGCGACCGGTGAGGGACTGCCCGAGGTCGCCCTGGAGCAGGTTCCGGACGTAGTCGAAGTAGCGGTAGAAGAAACCGCCGACCCCGGTGCGGTCGAGGTGGAACTTCTCCGTCAGGTATGCCCGCTGCGCGGCGGTGACCGGACGCTCGCCGGCGAGCGCCTGGATGGGGTCGCCCTGGCCGGCGAACATCAGCGCGTACACGATCAGCGTGGTGCCGAAGAACGCCAGCACCATCTGGAGCAGTCGCCGCAGGATGAAGCGGAACATACTTGGCAGTCTTCCCGAAAAGGGGCGAAGACGAAGGCGGGTCGGGCCACCGTCCACCGGTGGCCCGACCCGTTTCCTGCCGTGCTGCTGTTAGTTCACGACCTCGATCTTCAGCAGGTCGACCCGGTCGAAGAGATCCATCTCCACGTTCTTGACCTTGGTCGAGTGCCCGAAGTTGTTCTGGCCGTACCGGAGCGGGATCACCGGCATGTCCTTGGCCAGCAGTTCCTCGGCCTGCTGGTACTTCTTGATCGCCGCTTCCTCGGTCGGGGCGCTGGCGCCCTCGGCGAGCAGCTTGTCGAACTCCGGGTTGCTGTAGCCGTAGTAGTTCGACGAACCGTTGGTGCTGTACAGCGGGCCCAGGTAGTTCTCCATGGACGGGTAGTCCATGACCCAGCCCATCCGGAACAGGCCGACCGGCTGCTTGGCCTTGACCTTGGTCAGCAGGTCCGCGAACTTCGGCTCGGCGGTGCCGACGCACTCCACGCCCAGGTTGGTCTTGAGCTGGTTGCAGGTGGCGTCGATCCAGTCCTTGTGGCCACCGTCGCCGTTGTACGACAGCTCGATCTTCGACGGGCCGCCGGCCGCCTGGTACAGGGCCTTGGCCTTGGCCGGGTCGAACGTGCCGGCCGCGCCGATGGTGTCCGCGCGGTAGCCGCCGACCACCGGCGACACGAACGAGCGGGCCGGGGTCTGCGAGTCCTTGAAGATCGACTTGGTGATCTCGTCCCGGTCGATCGCCATCGAGATGGCCTTGCGCACGTCCGGGTTGCTGTACTCCTTCTCGAACGTCGGGAAGGCCAGGAACTGGAACGACGAGGCCGGGCTCTGCTTGTACCGGTCACCGAGGTCGGTGGCGGCGGTCGACAGGTTCTCGGTCGGGATCGTCTTGATCACATCGAGGTTGTCCGACAGCACGTCCGCGTACGCGGCGGTGGGCTGCTGGTAGATCCGGAACTCGACGCCGGCCACCTTCGGCTGCTCGCCGGGGAAGGCGTCGTACTTCTCCACCTCGACCTTGGCGTCGTGCTGCCAGGTGCCCTTCATCTTGAACGGGCCCTGACCGACCGGCGCCTGCTCGTAGCCCTCGGCCAGCACGCCGGGCGCGGAGAACGCGGCCTTCGGCATGGGGTAGAAAGCGGTGTAGCCGAGCATCGACGTGAACTCGCTGTACGGCTGGGACAGCGTGACGGTGAAGGTCAGGTCGTCGACCTTCTTCAGGCCGGAGAGTGTCCGGGCCTTCGGCGTCTCGCCCTGCAGGTCCTCGTAGCCGGCGATCTTCTCGAAGAAGTAGCTCGAGTTCTGGCCGTTCGGGGCGTACGCGCCGTAGTTCCAGGCGTCGATGTAGTTGTCGGCGGTGACCTTCTCGCCGTTGTGGAAGGTGTAGCCGTCCTTGAGCTTGACCGTCCAGACGGTGTTGTCCGACGACGTCACCGACTCGGCCGCCACCTCGTACGGCTTGTTGGTCTCGTCGTAGTCGACCAGCGGGCTGAACAGGGCGGCGAGCACCTGCGAGCCGCTGGTCTCGTTGGTGTTGGTGGGCACCAGGTGCTGCGGCTCGGCGATCTCGATCCGCACGGCCGCGTCGGGGTTACTGCTGCCGGATCCGGCCACTGCCGCCCGAGCCGCAGGCCGCCAGGCCGCCAGGCCCAGGGTCACCGCGAGCGGGAGGGCGGTCCAGGCGGCGAGCCTACGAACGCGCATTGAGCCTCCTCATCTCCTCACGCAGCGCAGTCAGGCCCGACGCTGGGTTGACGCTGCGCAACGTTGGGCAACGGTAGGCCGGCCATCGGGCTTCGACAACGATGCGATAACGGTCCGCGCCCCGGACCTTTGCTCGGTTGCTCGGGCCCTGCTAAAGAAATGGCGGCCCTGTCGGTGCTGATCTGCGCTTCTTGTGCACCCGTCCGGTGCCGTCAAGGCCGCCGCAACCCCGGCTGAGACGTCTGTCGCCGACTGCGCACGGGGTGGCCGTCCGTCCGGATCGGGCTATGGTCGGATTCACAGCCGATTACTCAGCGTGATGAGGGATCCATGACTCGGCGTAATCAACCACCGCTGGTGGTCGGTTGATCGAGGTCATCGGCTCGAAGCCGTCCGCCGTGAGACGATCTGGGCGTGACGGCGACGCTTCTGGACGGCAAGGCGACCGCGGCCGAGATCAAGGACGAGCTGCGCGTGCGGGTCAAGGCACTGGCCGAACGTGGCATCACGCCGGGGCTGGGCACGGTGCTGGTCGGCGCCGATCCGGGCTCGCAGGCGTACGTCGACGGCAAGCACCGTGACTGCGCCGAGGTGGGGATCGCCTCGATCCGCCGGGAACTGCCCGCCGACGCGACCCAGCAGCAGGCCGACGAGGTGCTCGCCGAGCTGAACGCCGACCTGGCCTGCCACGGGTACATCGTCCAGCTGCCGCTGCCGGCCCACCTGGACACCCAGCGGGTGCTCGAGCTGATCGACCCGGAGAAGGACGCCGACGGCCTGCACCCGGTGAACCTGGGCCGGCTGGTGCTCGGTTACGACGCCCCGCTGCCGTGCACCCCGCGCGGCATCGTCGAGCTGCTGCGCCGGCACGACGTGGCGCTGCGCGGGGCGAAGGTCGCCGTGGTCGGCCGGGGCAACACGGTCGGCCGTCCGCTCGGCCTGCTGCTCACCCGGCGCAGCGAGAACGCCACCGTGACGCTGTGCCACACGGGCACCCTCGACCTGGCCGCGCACACCCGGGCCGCCGACATCGTGATCGTGGCGGCCGGGGTGCCCGGGCTGCTCACCGCGGACATGGTCACCCCGGGTGCGGTGGTGGTCGACGTGGGCATCACCAGGGTGGTCGGTCCGGACGGCAAGGGCCGCTACACCGGCGACGTGGCCCCGGAGGTCGCCGAGGTGGCCGGAGCGCTGGTGCCGATGCCGGGCGGTGTCGGCCCGATGACCCGGGCCATGCTGCTCACCAACGTGGTCGAGCGCGCCGAGCGGGGCTGACCGGCGCGGGCTCCGGCCCGGCGAAGCGGCTTCCGCCCATCGAGGTCATAACCGTCCGCCCCTGGCCGGATCGGTGCCAGGATGACTGATACGGTCCGGAAAACCGACTGGTATCAGGGAGTGGGACGACCATGGGTAAGAAGGTCACTGTCGTCGGCGCCGGCTTCTACGGCTCGACCACCGCACAGCGCCTGGCCGAGTACGACGTCTTCGACACCGTCGTGATCACCGACATCGTGGAGGGCAAGCCCGCCGGTCTCGCCCTGGACCTCAACCAGTCACGTGCCATCGAGGGCTTCGAGACCAAGGTGGTCGGCGTGACCACCGGCCCGAACGGCGAGGGCTACGAGGCGATCGAGGGCTCGGACGTCGTGGTCATCACCGCCGGCCTGCCCCGCAAGCCGGGCATGAGCCGGATGGACCTGCTGGAGACGAACGCCAAGATCGTCCGCCAGGTCGCCGAGAACGTCGCCAAGTACGCCCCGAACGCCGTCGTCATCGTGGTCTCCAACCCGCTCGACGAGATGACCGCGCTGGCCCAGCTCGCCACCCAGTTCCCGAAGAACCGCGTGCTGGGCCAGGCCGGCATGCTGGACACCGCCCGGTTCACCAACTTCGTGGCGGAGGCGCTGAACGTACCGGTGAAGTCGGTGAAGACGCTGACCCTCGGCTCGCACGGCGACACCATGGTGCCGGTGCCGTCGAAGAGCACGGTGAACGGCAAGCCGCTGCGCGACGCGATGCCGGCCGAGCAGATCGAGGAGCTGGTCGTCAAGACCCGCAACGGTGGCGCCGAGGTGGTCGCGCTGCTCAAGACCGGCTCGGCGTACTACGCCCCGTCGGCCGCCGCCGCCCGGATGGCCAAGGCGGTCGCCGAGGACTCCGGCGAGGTCATGCCGGTCTGCGCCTGGGTCGACGGCCAGTACGGCATCTCCGGCGTCTACCTGGGCGTCGAGGCCGAGATCGGCGCCGAGGGCGTGAAGCGGGTCGTCGAGACCGACCTGGACGCCGACGAGCTGGCCAGCCTCAAGGAGGCCGCCGAGGCCGTCCGCGCCAAGCAGGCCGACATCGCCAACATGTGACCTGAGCACCACCCGCGAAGGGGCACGCCGGATCCCGGCGTGCCCCTTCCGCGTCTCCGCCCCCGCCCCTCCCCGTCGATCATGAAGTTGTTGCCCCCCCGCACCGGCGTGTCGCGGCAACAACTTCATGCTCAACCTGTCCTCAGG
>NZ_QGSW01000221.1:0-16466 GCF_003176715.1 Micromonospora sp. S4605 | reverse complement strand
CCCGGGCGTCGGCGGTGACCGGCAACGCGACGGCGGCCGTTCCGCTGGTGGTCGCGCCGCTCTGCGGCTGGCCGTCCGGTGCGGGCCGCACGGACGGGTCGCCGAGGGTGCCGGCGAGGCCCACCGCGGCCACCACCGCGGTGCCCACGGCCAGCACGAGCCGCCCGCCGAGCCGGGTGGCCCGCCGGCCGGGCTGACCGGTGGCCGCGGCCGGGGCGCCGGGCGGGCGCACCGTTGGCCGGTCCGCCCCGGACCGCTCCGGTGCCGGCTGGTCGGCCGCGACCGGGTCCGGCTCGGCCATCCGGACCACCGCCGCGGCGAGCACCCGGGCCGCCTCGGCGGCCGGCGGCCGGTCCAGCGGGTCCTTGGCCACGCACCGCCGGTACAGCCGGTCCACCTCGGCCGGCACCCCGGCCACCGCCGGCAGCGGGCCCGGCTCGGCGTACGCGTGCGCGCGCAGCGTCCCGGTGTGGGTCGCCATCTGCCAGGGCAGCCGGCCGACGAGCACCCGGTGCAGGAGCAGCCCGAGCGCGTAGACGTCGGAGGCCGGCAGCACCTCGCCGGCGTCGAGCCGCTCCGGGGCGAGGTAGGCCGGGGTGCCCAGCAGTCGGCCCTCGAAGTCGATCTCCGGTGCGCCGGCGATTGCGGCGATGCCGAAGTCGAGCACCTTCGCCCCGGTCTGGGTGAGCATCACGTTGCCCGGCTTGACGTCCCGGTGCACCAGGCCGAGGGCGTGCGCGGCAGCGAGGGCGGCCGCCACCTCGGCGCAGACCCGCAGGGCGGCCCGGGGCGGCAGCGGCCCGTCGGCGAGCCGCTGTTCGAGCGTACGGCCGGTGAGCAGCTCCATGACCACGAACGGGACCTGCTCGCCCGCCAGCGACGACTCGCCGTAGTCGTAGACGTTGGTGACGTTCGGGTGGGACATCCGGGCCGCCGCCTTCGCCTCCGCCCGGATCCGCCGTCTGGCCACCGCGTCGGAGCCGACCAGCACCTTGACCGCCACGTCGCGCTCCAGCACCTCGTCGTGCGCCCGGTGGACCACGGACATGCCGCCCTCGCCGAGACGCTCGCCGAGCCGGTAACGCCCGGCGAGCAACTGATCACGCTGCACGACGGACAGCCTGCCGTACCCGGCGGCCGGACACCAGCGGCCCATGGAACGTGTCCGATCGGCAGTGACCACAAGGGGATCGGCCGTCCGCTGTGGACCGGTCGCGACGGTGGCCCGGCGCCGCCTGACCATGGACCACCACGGCGCTGGCCCGCCGGGGCGGTGGACCGCCATGGGCCTGCCTGCACCCGGGCCGCGTTCCGGCTCGCAGCCGTCGAGGGGTCAGGCCCGGCCCGGTGGCGTCCAGCCGAAGCGCGGCGGGCGACGCTCGGCGAAGGCCGCCACGCCCTCGCGGGCCTCGCCGCTGTCCAGCACCTGCCGGTGCCACCAGGCGATCCGGTCCGCGTCCGCCCGGCCGTCGACGATCTCCTTGGCGGCGGTGACGGTGAGCCGCGAGCGGTCGGCGATCGCCGCGGTGAACTCGTCCACCCGGCCGGTCAGCCGGTCGACCGGCAGCACCTCGTCGACCAGGCCGATCCGCAGCGCCCGTTCGGCGTCCACCAGCTCGGCGGTGAAGAGCAGGTGCTTGGCGGCGGACGGGCCGACCAGCCCGGCCAGCCGGCGGGTGGTCGGAGTCGGGTAGACCAGGCCGAGCCGGGCGGGCGGCACGCCGAACCGGGCGTCGGCGGCGGCGATCCGCAGGTCGCAGGCGACGGCGAGCTGGCAGCCGCCGCCCACGCAGGCGCCCCGCACCGCCGCGACGGTCGGCTTGCCGAACGCCGCCAGCCGCTCCTCGGCGCGCACCGCGATGCTGGCGTCCCCGGCGGCCAGCAGCTCGTCCAGGTCGCCCAGGTCGGCGCCGGCGCAGAAGGTGCCGTCGGCCCCGGTGAGCACCAGCGCCCGGACCGCCGGGTCGGCCTCCAGGTCGTCGAGCAGCACCGGCAGCTGCCGCCACATCGCCGGGGTCATCGCGTTGCGCCGCCCCGGGTTGTGGATCACCACGGTCGCCACCGGTCCGGTCACCTGGACCACGAGTTCCGCGTCCGCCACCGTCCTGCCTCCCTCGTCCCGGTCCGGCAGACCATAACGGCGCGGGCCCGGCCGCCACCCGCGTGGGGTGGCCGCCGGGCCCGCCAGGGTCAGCCGGACTGGCGTCGCCGCCAGGTCAGCTGAGGTAGACAGCGGTGTCGTCGAGCACGAAGGAGGTCTGCAGCGAGGCGTCCTCGGTGCCGGTGAACTTCAGGGTGACCGTCTGGCCGGCGTACGGGGCCAGCGAGAAGGTCTTCCGGTCGTACCCGGTGGCGCGGTCCAGGTTCGAGTACGTGGCCAGCGTCGCCAGCACCGTCCCGGTGGAGCCGATCACCTGCACCCGCAGCGTGTCGTACGCGTTGCCGATGTTGGTCTCCGCCGAGTCGATGTGCAGCCAGTAGCTGAAGTTGTATGACGTGCAGCCCACCGGCAGGCTCACCGTCTGGGTGAGCGTGTCGGCGTGCGTGCTGCCGTAGCCGCCCAGCCAGGCGCTCCAGCTGCCGCTGTGCGCGGGCTGCCGGGTGCCGTGCTGGCCGATCACGCCGGTGGTCTGGGCCCAGCCGGTGGCGCCGGACTCGAAGCCCGGGTTGTCGAGCTGCTGCCCGGGGCTGGTGCAGCTGCCGCCGGAACCGCGCACGGTCAGCGTGTAGCTGGTGCTCCGGGTGACCGAGCCGGCCCCGTTCACCCGCACGGTGTAGACGCCGGGCGGGGTGGCGGCCGTGGTGGTGATGGTGAGCGTGGACGAGCCGCCGGAGTTCACCGTGGCCGGGCTGAACGAGGCGGTCGCCCCGCTCGGCAGGCCGGTCGCGGACAGCGTCACGGGCTGCGCCGAGCCGCTGGTGATCGTGGTGGCGACGGTGGTGGCGACGGAGCCGCCCGGGTCGACCGCGCCGGCGGTCGGCGACAGCGTGACCCCGAAGTCGCTGCCGGTGGAGCAGGCCGCGTCGTTGCCGGCCACGTTCACCGCGGTCCAGGCCGCCTGGACGGCCCGGTACTCGGTGGAGCAGCCGCCGTACAGGTCGGTCGCCGCCCGCAGGGTGTACGCCCGGGCGGTGTTCGCCGGGTTGGTGGGGTTCACGTACGACGTGTTGGAGGTGAAGTACACGTCCAGGGCCCGGAACCAGATCTTCGCCGCCTTGTCCCGGCCGATGCCGGTCATCCCGGGCGCGCTGCCGCAGACCGGCGAGAAGCCGTACGCGGTGCTGCCGGTGCGCTCGGCCAGGTTGAAGAAGAAGTGGTTGGCCACGCCGGACGAGAAGTGCACGTCCTTGTTCTTCGTGGCGGTGGACCAGCAGCGGTCGGACCAGCCGTCCAACGCCGGGTCGTACATGTACCGCAGCGGCGTGCCGTCGAGGTTGATGTTGATCTTCTCGCCGATCAGGTAGTCACCCGGGTCGGCCGTGGTGTTGGCGTAGAACTCCACCATGGTGCCGAAGATGTCGCTGCTGGCCTCGTTGAGGCCGCCGGACTCGCCGGCGTAGGTCAGGCCGCCGGGCACCACGTTGTCGGTCACACCGTGGGTCATCTCGTGCGCGGCCACGTCGAGTGAGACCAGCGGCGAGACGTTGGCGTAGCCGTCGCCGTACGTCATCCGGGCGCCGTCCCAGAAGGCGTTGTCGTAGTTCTGGCCGTAGTGCACCCGGCTGGGCACGCCGCGCCCGTCACCGAAGATGCCGTTGCGGCCGTGCACGTTCTTGAAGTAGTCGAACGTCTTCGCGGCGCCGAAGTGGGCGTCGATCGCGGCCGACTGCCGGTTGGCGTTGGCGCCGCTGCCCCAGGTGTTGTCCGCGTCGACGAACGCGGTGCACGTCGACGTGCCGTTGTTCATGTCGCAGGTGGAGCCGTTGCCGTGCGCCGGGTCGATGAGCTGGTACACGCTGCCGGTCTGGGTGGTCTCGACGCTCACCGAGCCGGCGTAGAGGCTGTGGCCGGTGCCGGCGACCGACTCGATCTCGTCGTACGTGCCGATCAGCTTGCCGGTGGTGGCGTCGGTGACGACGTGCAGCCGGGACGGGGTCTGCCCGTCCGCGGCCCAGCCGCTGACCACGGTCTCCCAGGCCAGCCGGCCGGTGCCGGAGCTGGCGTCCACGAACAGTTCCGGGGCGCCGACCGTGGTGACCTTCCCGGTGAACCGGGCACGGGCGGCCTTCTTCGCGGTCGCCGCGGAGACCTTGGCGGTGGTGCCGAGGGTCAGCGGGGCGGTCAGGCCGACCGAGGAGCCGGCGTAGCCGCCACCCGGGGCGGTGTGGATGACGAAGTCACCGCCGTGCACCCGCAGCCCCCGGTAGGTCCGGGTGTAGCGGACGTGCGCGCTGCCGTCGGCGTCCACCTTGGTGCGGTACACCTGGTAGGACTCGGCGCTGCCGCCCTGGACGGCACCTGGGTTGGCGCGCAGCGCGGCCGCCGCGCGGGCGACCGGGTTCGGCACGGGCACGGGCGCAGGGGTGGGTGCCGCCGTCGCCGGGGTGGCGACGGTCAGCAGACCGCCGGCGAGCAGAGCCGCGCCGACGGCGGCAAGGGGTCTTCTCACGTGCCCTCCTGGGCGGGGGTGGTGTGACGTGCGTGGTCGCGGATGTGGACGCGGCGACGAGTAGATCAGAAAAGGGGGAGGCCGCGCCGCCCCGGACTCCGGCCGTGCCGGGGAAACCCGGGTGACGGGAACCGCGCCGCGCCGCCACCCGTCCGACTGGCATGAGATCAGCCTCGCTGACCGGTGTCAAGATCGCGTTGGTCACCGTGCTGCTCACCGGCTGCTCGGCCGCCGAGCCCTCCCGCACCGACCACGGCCGCACCGGTGCAGCCACCCCGTCGGCCGTACCCACCACCCCGGCCGCCCCGACCGGGACGGTCGTGCCGGCTCCGAGCGGGACGGTCGCGCCGGCTCCGAGCGGGACGGTCGCGCCGGCCGCCGGCCGGGTCGTGCTCACCCGCAGCGGCGGCTTCGCGGGCCGGGGCGACACCATCACTGTCGAGCCCGACGGCCGGTGGACGGCCGTCGACCGGGCCGGGTCGCGGCGTACCGGGCGGCTGGACCGGGCCGACCTCGACCGGCTGCGCCGGCTGGTCGCCGACCCGCGGCTGCCCGCCGAAGCTGGCCGGGCGAACGTCGACACGGCGTGCCAGGACGCGTTCAGCTACCGGCTGACCGTCGACACCGTCGAGACCGGCTACGTCGACTGCCCCGCCGACGGCGCCCTCCCCGAGGTCACCAGCTCGGTGGTGGCGTTGCTGACGCGGGCCACCGGCTGATCGGTTGGTGGCGTTGCCGACGCGGGCCACCGGCTGACCCGGCGGACCGCCACCGGCCTCGGCGGCGGTCGGCCGGCCGGTGTGCGGGCCGGCCTCCACCGGTCGGTGTGCCTGGCCGGTGCCCTGCCGGCGGCGGCCAAGGCTCAGAACACGTAGTCGGCGGGCAGGCCGGTGGCGCGCAGCTCCGGCGGCAGGTGGGCGACGTCGTTGACAGCGATCAGGGTCGGCGGCACGCCGTCCCGGTAACGGAGCACCGTCAACCCGCAGTTGTGCGCGTTGAAGCCCAGCCAGCGCCGCTCCGGCGCGTCCAGCGCGTGCCGGACGAACCAGGCGATCAGGAACGTGTGGGTGACGATCAGTTCGCGTCGGTCGCCGTCGGCCGGCGCGGTGGCGAACCGGCGCAGGGCCGCCGCGGTCAGTCGCGGCCCGTCGGCCCGCTCGGCCGCGCTGAAGCCGCCCAGGAACCGGGCGTACGCCTCGGGCAGCCCGGCCGGGTCGGTGTCGTCCGGCAGGTGGTCGCCGACCTCGTCCGACGCGTACACCGGGATCCCGGGCAGGGCGGCGGCGATCAGCTCGGCGGTCTGCGCGGCCCGGGGCAGTGGGCCGTGGTGCACGGCGTCGAACGGTACGCCGCGCAGCCGCTCGCCGAGCAGCGTCGCCTGCCGGCGGCCCCGGGCGGAGAGCCCGGTCTCCGGCGGGTCGACGCCCGGCGGGGTCTGCGGGGGGCGGTCCTGCTCGCCGTGCCGGGCCAGGTAGAGCAGGCGGGTCGCCATCGCGGTCACCTCACACGGGTCGGGAGGCGCGACGGGTGCCGCGCCTCCCGATCATGACGGACGCCGTCAGCCCGTCCGCAGGGCCCGCACCAACGTCGCCGACATCCAGGCCCAGCCGACCACCGCGGCCGCCCCGAACCCGAGCATCGCTACCGGGTTGCCGGCGGTGACCATCAACGCCACCCAGGCCACCGCGAAGTACCCCCCGCTGGCGACGCTGTACGCGGCCCAGCCCCGCTCGCCCTGCCGGGCGAACCGGCGCCCGGCGACCAGGCAGGCCCCGATCAGCGCGGTGAAGGCCAGCACACCGGCGCCGAGGTGCGCCAGACCGTGCCAGCTCACCTCCCCCGGGCCGGCCGGCGTACCGGCCGGGAAGCCGTCCAGCGGGTCCGCCACGAAGACGCCGGCGAGCACCATGCCCAGGCCGTACTGACCGACGAGCCAGGGCGCGGTACGCGGCCCGAGGCCGGGGTGCGGCACCCGGCACAGCGCGGTCGCCGCGCCCAGGCAGAGCAGGCCAGCCAGGACGAAGCTGCCGATCTGGATCCAGCCCAGGTCACCGGTGCTCAGCACGCTCACCGGGTGCCGCCGGAAGTCGAGCCGTCCCGGGTCAGCCCCTGCGCCAGGGCGGTGACCACCCAGAGCGGCCCGGCCAGCGCGCCGCCGGCCAGCAGCGCCCGGTCCCAGGTTGCCCGGTCCACCGGCCGGGCGCCGACGGTCACCTCGCTCATCGGTCCGCCCCTAACCCTGCTCGTGCATCTGGCCGATGCGGATGTGGTTGCCGAACGGGTCCCGGATGCCGAAGTCGATCCCGTACGGGCGGTCGGTCGGCTCGTCGGTGATGTCCACGCCCTTGGCGACCAGGTCCGCGTACGTCTTGTGGGCGTCGTCCGTGGTGAGGAAGAGGGAGCCGCCCATCGCGCCCTTGGTGAGCAGTTCCCGGACCTGCTCGGCGGTCTTCGGGTCCAGCCGCGGCGGGCCGGGGGTCTCCAGCAGGATCTCCCGCTGCCGGTCGCCGGGGACGTTGACCGTCAGCCAGCGCATGAAACCGAGGTCCGCGTCGGTGTGCACCTCCATGCCGAGCTTGCCGATGTAGAAGTCGAGGGCCTCGTTCTGGTCGAGGACGTAGATCTGGGAGCGGGTCAGCGCGTTCATCGTCATGCCAACGACCCTAGAAGACCGCCCTGACCTGCCGCTTATCCAAAACTGCTGGGTCTGGTCCAGGCCTTGGTGAAGCAGGTCGGCACCGCCGCGGCGGGCGAGGTCCGCCGGCGGTACTCGGTGGGCGACTCGCCGACGATCTGCCGGAACGTCCGACTGAAGGTGCCCAGGCTGCCGAAGCCCACCGCGTAGCAGATGTCGGTGACGTCCCGGTCGGTCTGCAGCAGCAGGTACATCGCCCGCTCCACCCGCCGACGCTGGAGGTAGCGGTGTGGGGTCTCGCCGAAGGTGGCCCGGAAGGTCCGGATGAAGTGCGCCTCCGACACGTGCGCGATCCGGGCCAGCGCGGGGATGTCCAGCGGCTGGTCGTACGACCGGTCCATGGCGTCCCGGGCGCGCAGCATCGCCCGGTTCGACTCCTCGACCGCGCGACTCACCGGACTCCCCTCGACCGGAGCCAGGATATGCCGCCGCCGCACGGGTTTCCCGAGGTCGCCGCCGCCCTTCCCGGGACTACCGGCGTCTTCGGCGAACCGACCGCCGCCGCAGCACGAAAACGCGGCCAGGTTCGCGGCCCGGCCGGCACGGGCCGGCGGCGCGCGCTCGGGGTCAGCGCGGGTCGGCCGTCACTCCGGCTGCCAGCGGAGCCACCGCTGGTCGTGCTGGAAGCCCACCCGCTGGTAGAAGGGGATGGCCCGCTCCGTCGAGTGGACCGTGACCTGCTCCAACTCCAGCTTCGCCGCCTCGGCCAGCACGGCCTCCAGCAGGATCGCGCCGATCCCGGCGTCCCGCAGCTCCGGCACCACGTACACCGACTGGACGTCGCCGCTGCGCCGGTGCCGCCGCACCGGCGTCGGCACCCGGTCGGCCACCATCAGCCAGGCCATGCCGACCACCTCGTTGTCCACCTCGGCGAGGAAGGACAGGTGGCTGGAGCTGTGCTCGGCCGCCCAGGCGGCGAACATCGCCAGGAAGTCGGCGCGGTCCGTCCCGGTGTAGCCGCGTTCCTCGGTGACCCTCCGCCACCGCAGGCCGGCCAACGCCGCGGCGTCCGCCGCGGTCCCGCTACGTACCGTCACCCGCATCCGACGCCCCCCATCCGACCTCGACCGGTCGAGTCGCACCGTACCCGTTCCCGATCCGCGACCGTTGCCCCGGCCCGAGCGGCGGCTCCGGGCAACGCGGGCCGGGCACCCGTCGCGAACGGGTGCCCGGCCGGCTTGCGGGTGGCCCCGCCGGCCTCTCACCGGCGGCTCAGGCGCACCTCCGGCGATGGACCGGGTGGCGTCGGCCGCCACGGTGCGCCGGGTGGACCGGCGGCGGGCGCGGAGCCGGCCCCGACCGGCGTCAGTCGTGCGCGTGCGGGTCGAAGCCCTCGGGTGCCCGGTCCAGGAAGGCACTGACCGAGCTGATCCGGCCGTCCGGGTCGAACGCCAGCACGTCGGTGCCGGCCGCGAAGGGCTCCGCGCCGACCTCGATCTCCCAGCGCAGCCGGGCGCGGTCGTGGTGGATCTGGGGCTCCTCCCGGCCGCGGAACGCCACCGTGCCCATGTGCTGGGCGAACCGGTCCCGGAAGTCGATCAGCGCCTGCCGGCCGGCGAGGACGCCGACCGGGGCGTGGTACTCGATGTCGTCGGTGAAGGTCGTCGCGGCGAGGCGCTGCTGCTCCTCCGGCGTCCCGGCGTTCCAGAACCGCAGGTAGCGCTCGACGGTCGCCTCGTGCTGCCGCGACGGGGCGGTGGTCTCGGTCATGGCTGTTCCTTTCGTTGCGGTGGGTGGCACGGCGTCGGCCACACCTGAGACCCTGCGGCCGGGGACCGGCCCGCGTCGATTACCTGCGAGATCATTGCCCCGGCTACGCCGGCAGGTCAGGCTTGCGACATGACCACCACCGAACCGGTCGGGGTGCTGGTACGGCGCTGGCGGGAGCGCCGGGGCCGCTCACAGCTCGACGTGTCGCTCTCGGCCGAGCTGTCCGCCCGGCATCTGAGCTTCATCGAGACCGGGCGCGCGAACCCGAGCCGGAGCATGATCGAGCGGCTCTGCGACGAGCTCGACGTGCCGCTGCGCGAGCGCAACGCCTTCTACCTGGCCGCCGGGTTCGCGCCCGTGCACACCGAACGCGCGCTCACCGACCTCGGCGCGGCCCGGGCGGCCATCGACGCCGTACTCGCTGGCCACGAGCCCAACCCGGCGCTCGCCGTCAACGTCCGGTGGGAGCTGCTGACCGCCAACCAGGCCATGACGGCGTTCCTGCACGGCGTCCCGGCGGAGCTGCGCACACCCCCGGTCAACGTGTTGCGCGCGACCCTGCACCCGGACGGCCTGTCCCGGCAGATCCGGAACCTCGCGCAGTGGCGCGCCCAGTTGCTGCGCCGGGTGCGCCGGCAACTCGCCCGCACCGCGGCGGAGGGCCTGGCGGAGCTGCTGGCCGAGCTGGAGGCGTACCCGGTGCCGCGGGAGCCCGCCGCGAGCACCGGTGCCCGCCCGGTGGACGACCTGGTGATCCCGATGCGGCTGGCCACCGAGCACGGCGAGCTGGCCCTGCTCTACACGACGACGGTGTTCGGCTCGCCGCGGGACGTGACGCTCGACGAGATCTCCATCGAGACGTTCTTCCCGGCGAATCCGCAGACGGCGCAGATCCTCCGGAGCATGTCCGTGGCCCCGTCCGTCCCGACGACGGACGGCCGCGCCTGACGGGCACGTGCCGCCGCCGGTGTTCCTGGTGCGGTACGGCCCGCACCTCGCGCAGACCGCAGCGTCTCAGTTCCGCCCTGCCGCCCGGTACTGGTTGGCCAGCTCGGTGGCGAGCCCGTCGAGCCAGGGCCGAGCGTCGGCCTGGGTGATGTCGAACCGGTGCCGAAGACGGAACGCCGTGAGGAAGGTCTCGGCGACGAGTTCGTCTGCCGCCGGCACGCCGAGGCGTCGCGCCAGGCGACGATGGACGCGCCGCGCGTGCCGGTCGATGATCGCCGAGAAGATCTCGGGATCCTGCGCGGACCAGGCGATCAGTTCCGCGTCCGTCAACGCTCCGCCATCGGCATTCTTCGTTCGCCCTCGCCGAGGTCGCATGGTAGGCCTCTCACCCGAAGCCGGCCGCTGGGCCGGATGTCAGGCCGGCTGGCCGGCCCGGTCGACGATGGCGACGGCCAGCACGGCCGATCCTCCGGCCGGCCCGCCCACGCCGAGGAAGGTGTAGGTCCCGGGGTCGAAGACGAGCACGATTTCGCCCGGGCCGTTCGTCGACGGCCAGGTGATCCCGATGCCCGGCCGACCCGCGGCGTCCTTCGCGGACGGCACGGTTCGCAGGTCCGGCATCGTCGCCGCGGCCTCGTAGAGCGCGGCCCGGGTCCGGGGGCGTAGGTAGCCGTCAAGGTAGTAGAGGACGTCCTTGCCGAGCGCGTTGGCGTCGCCCGGTTCCCCGCTGGCGTTCGCCGTGAGGAAGGCCCGCATCGCTGCGGCGTCGGTGGGCAGGTCGGCGCGGTAGGCGGGTGCCGGGGTGCACGGCTCGGTCTGCCCCGGAACCACCCGGTTGCCCTTCAGCGCCACCGCCCGCCCGTTCCGGCAGCCGGGAACGACCAGCTCCGTACGGCCGGCGGCGGAGGTCTCGATGATCAGACCGTCCCGCGTTCCGTCCACCGACATCCAGCTCTCCCGCAGCTCAGGCCCCTCCTGGGAGCGGATGTAGACGAACTGGTCCGGCCGGGGATCGACGTCGGGCAATCGCAGCGCGGCGGCCGCCGCGTTCCGCAGCACCTGGGTGGCATCGGCCCGTGCGGGTGGCGTGCTCCCACCGAGCTGATCCGGTACGAGCACCAGTACCGAAGCGATCGCCGCCGCCAGACCCGCCGCCGCCACCCCACTGAACACCAGCCGCCGGGCCGGTCGTCGGGCCGGTCGTCGGGAGCGGGGAGGCGCCGCGAGCACGGTGGACACCGCGGGCGCCGAGGACTGCGCAGCCGTCGCGGCCATGGCGGCCGCCAACCGGCTGCGGGCCGGCTGCAACCGCTCGGCCGCCGGCAGCCCGGTCTCATCGCCGAGCTGCTGGAGCAGTCGCATCTCATCCATTTCCCAGTACCTCCTCGATCGTGCTGGCCGATGCGCCGTCCAACCGCTCACGAAGCAGCCTGCGGGCTCGGTTGAGTCGTGATCGCACGGTGCCGACCGGAATCGACAGTGCGGCGGCGACCTCCTCGTACCGGAGTTCCTCCCAGGCGATCAGCAGCACCACGTCCCGATCCCCGGCGGAGAGCCCCGCCAACGCCTCGAGGAGGGGTCGGCGTAGTGACTGCGCCGCCACCGCGGTGGTGACCCGGTTGGCGTGCGATGCCTCGCTCGTCGCGGGGACGTACGCCTGCCGCAGCCGGTACTCGCGCTCCTCGTTCCGTCGGTGCTGGCCGACGATCCTGGTGGCGATGCCGTACAGCCACGGCCGCGCGTCCGGATGGGTGGTGTCGAAGCGGTCCCGACGGCGGAACGCCGCGAGGAAGGTCTCCGCGAGCAGATCGTCCGCGGCCGGCACACCGAGGCGCCGGGCCAGGTAACGGTGGATGTGCGGCGCGTGCCGGTCGAAGATCGTCGAGAAGCTCTCCGGGTCCCGCATCGACCGCTCGATGATCGCTGCGTCCGTCAGCGCACCGACCTCGGCGTCCAACGTTGATCTGGGTTTTCTCACGCAAGGCCCCTCGCGGAGTAGGGAAGCATCACCTGTTATCCGCGCCTCGCGGCGAGACGGTTCACGGGCGGCCACCAGCGATCGCCCGGACCGTCCCGACCCGGCGAACAGATGACCGAGGGCGGATTCTCGAATCTTCGAGAACCCGCCCCGGGTGCCCCGCCGCGCGTCGTTCGGGCCGTAGCCCGGCACGCTGACGTCGAGAAGAGTGGATCTGGAGCCCCCGGCCGGGATCGAACCGGCGACATCTCGCTTACAAGGCGAGTGCTCTGGCCAGCTGAGCTACAGGGGCGTGTCGCGTCGTGGTCAGCATAGCGACCGACGCCCGAATATCCCGCTCGGCAGGCCTTGCGAGCACGGGAAACGTCAACATCCCGACGGTCTCCGGCCACCCTCGCGGCGATTGATGTCCGGACGTGCCCGACTGACCGTAATGCGGTATGTCTTCGGTCCCATCCGTCGATGCGCGCCTTGGCAGCGCCGCCAAGACCGTTTACCGTGCAGTGACACGGACGACACCCCGACCACCCCGGTGACCGGCACGTCGCCCGTTGGCCGGCACGGCACCGTGCCGGTCGCTCCTCTTCACTCGGATCGTCCGGCACGTTCCTGCCGGTGAAAGGAAGCGCTCCACCATGGCTACGGTCACCTATTCGAAGGCGTCCCGGATCTACCCGGGCACCGAGCGCCCCGCCGTCAACGCCCTGGACCTGGAGATCGGCGACGGCGAGTTCCTCGTCCTGGTCGGCCCCTCCGGTTGCGGCAAGTCCACCAGCCTGCGCATGCTCGCCGGCCTCGAGGACGTCGACGAGGGCTCGATCTACATCGACGACCGCGACGTCACCCACCTGCCGCCGAAGGCCCGCGACATCGCGATGGTCTTCCAGAACTACGCCCTCTACCCGCACATGACGGTGTACGAGAACATGGCGTTCGCGCTGAAGCTCCGCAAGACCTCGAAGTCGGAGATCGACCGGCGGGTCAAGGAGGCGGCCGCGCTGCTCCAGCTGGAGGAGTTCCTGGGCCGCAAGCCGAAGGCGCTCTCCGGTGGTCAGCGTCAGCGGGTCGCGATGGGCCGGGCGATCGTCCGCGAGCCGCAGGTCTTCCTCATGGACGAGCCGCTGTCGAACCTCGACGCGAAGCTGCGGGTGCAGACCCGTACCCAGATCGCCTCGCTGCAGGCCAAGCTCGGCGTCACCACCGTCTACGTGACGCACGACCAGGTCGAGGCGATGACCATGGGCCACCGGGTCGCGGTGCTGCTCGACGGTGAGCTCCAGCAGGTGGACACCCCGCGGGCGCTCTACGACACCCCGGCCAACGTCTTCGTCGCCGGCTTCATGGGCTCCCCGGCCATGAACATCAAGACCGTGCCGCTGAGCGACTCGGGCGCCGCGTTCGCCGAGATGAACATCCCGCTCACCCGGGAGCAGGTCGAGGCGGCCCGGGCCGAGGGGGGCGACGGCAAGGTGACCGTCGGCTTCCGGCCGGAGGACTGCGACCTGGTCAGCCCGACCGAGGGCGGCATGCCGGTCGTGGTCGAGCTGGTCGAGGACCTGGGCTCGGACGCGAACGTCTACGGCCACGCTGCGCTGGGCGGCGCTTCCGAGCGCTTCGTCGTCCGCACCGACCGTCGGACCATGCCGAACATGGGCGACACCGTGTTCGTCAAGCCGCGTGAGGGCCGTAGCCACGTGTTCAACGCGGCCACCGGCAAGCGGATCTGACGTACGACCGAAAAAGGGGGCGGCCCGCCGATCGGCGGGCCGCCCCTTTCGTCTGTCCGTGGCTCAGCTGGCCGCGCGGCGGCGCGCCACCTCGGCGAGGGTGACGGCCGCGGCGACGCTGGCGTTGAGCGACTCGACCTCGGAGACCATCGGGATGCTCACGGTGAGGTCGCAGGTCTCCCCGACCAGCCGGGACAGCCCGCGGCCCTCGGAGCCCACCACGACGACCAGCGGGCCGACGGCGGCCTCCAGGTCGTAGAGGTCGGTCTCGCCGTCGGCGTCCAGCCCGACCACCACGAACCCGGCGTCCTGGCAGGCCTTCAACGACCGGGTCAGGTTGGTCACCTGGGCGACCGGCACCCGGGCGGCCGCGCCGGCGCTGGTCCGCCAGGCGGTCGCGGTGATACCGGCGGCCCGCCGCTCCGGTACGAACACACCCTGCGCGCCGAAGGCGGCGGCGGACCGGATCACCGCGCCGAGGTTGCGCGGGTCGGTCACCCCGTCCAGCGCCACCAGCAGCGGGGCGGTCTGCTCCAGGGCCGCGGCGACCAGGTCGTCGAACGGCTCGTACGCGAACGGCGGGACCTGGAGCCCGACGCCCTGGTGCAGCACGCCGCCGGTCATCCGGTCCAGTTCGGCGCGGCTGACCTCCAGGATCGCGATGCCCCGGTCGGCGGCGGTCCGGACGATCTCGTTCACCCGGTCGTCGATGTCGATGCCCTGCGCGGTGTAGAGGGCGGTCGCCGGCACCTGGGCGCGCAGCGACTCCAGCACCGGGTTCCGGCCGACCAGCAGCTCGGGGCTGTCCTTGGCCGGGTTGAACTTGCGCCCGGGCGCGACCCGCGGGCCGCCCCGGCCGCCGCCGGCCTTGCCACCCCGGCCGGCCGCCCCGCGACCGCCCGCCGGCACGCCCCGGCCACCACCCTTGCCCCAGGTGGTGTCCTTCGTGCCGGGCTGACCGATCTTCGGGGCGCGCCCCTCCTCGGCGGCCGCCCGGCGCTCTTTCTCCTGCTTCCAGGCGGTGCGCTGGGGCAGCTTCTCGGTGCCCGAGTACGCCTTGTGCCAGGGCCGCTCGTCGGCGGGCAGGGTACGCCCGCGCCCGGCGAGGGATTCCCGGTTCTTGCCGCCGGAGCCCTTGGGGGCGCCCGCCTTCGGCGTCAGTCGCCGGCCACGGCGCTGCGAATTGCCGGCCATCAGTCCTGCTCTCCAATAGTCCAACGGGGGCCCTGGGGGGTGTCCTCGACCACCACGCCGGCCTGCTTGAGCTGGTCGCGTACCGCGTCGGCGGCGGCCCAGTCCTTGCGGCCGCGGGCCTGCGCCCGCTGCTCCAGGGCGAGCGCAACCAGCGAATCCACCACGCCGCGCAGGTCGTCGGACCGGCCGCCACCGGTCCACGCCGGGTCCAGGGGGTCGACGCCGAGGATATCCAGCATGGCGCGGACGGCGGCGAGCGTCGTGCGGACGGTCACATCGTCGCCGGCGGTCAGCGCGGTGTTGCCGTCGCGGAGCACTGCCTGGAGCACGGCCAGCGCGGCGGAGGTGTTCAGGTCGTCGTCCATGGCCGCCACGAACCCGGCCGGCAGCTCGCCGAGCTGGCCGGCGCCGACCCGCTCGGCGGCCCGCTGCACGAAGCCCTCGATCCGCCGGTACGCGGTGGCCGCCTCGCGCAGCGCGTCCTCGGAGTAGTCGATGAGCGAGCGGTAGTGCGCGGCGGCGTAGTAGTAGCGCAGCTCGATCGGGCGCACCCCGAGCGAATCCACGTACGCCAGGTCGAGGGTGTTGCCCAGCGACTTGCCCATCTTGGCCCCGCCGATGCTGAGCAGACCGTGGTGCACCCAGTAGCGGGCGAACGGCAGCCCGGCCGCCTGGGACTGGGCCAGCTCGTTCTCGTGGTGCGGGAAGGTCAGGTCGAGCCCGCCGCCGTGGATGTCGAACTCGGCGCCGAGGTAGCGCCAGCACATCGCCGAGCACTCGATGTGCCAGCCCGGCCGGCCCCGCCCCCACGGCGACGGCCAGTAGGCGTCGGCCGGCTCCTCGGGCTTGACGCCCTTCCAGAGCGCGAAGTCCCGCGGGTCGCGCTTACCCCGGTCGGGGGCGTCGCCGGCGGACTGCATGGCGTCCGGCGACTGGCCGGACAGCGAGCCGTACGCCGGCCAGGAGCTGACGTCGAAGTAGACGTCACCGGAGCCGTCGAGCGCCGGGTAGGCGTGCCCGCCGGCGATCAGCCTGGCGATCAGCTCGTGCATCTCCGGGACGTGCCCGGTGGCCCGCGGCTCGTACGTCGGCGGCAGCACGTTGAGCTCGCGGTACGCCGCGGCCAGGGTCAGCTCGTTGACGTACGCGATCGACCAGAACGGCCGTTCCTGCTCCGTCGCCTTGACCAGGATCTTGTCGTCGATGTCGGTCAGGTTGCGGATGAAGGTGACCTCGTAGCCAGAGGCCAGCAGCCAGCGGCGCAGCACGTCGTAGCTGACCCCGGAACGAAGGTGGCCGATGTGCGGCGGCGCCTGGAGGGTGAGACCACACAGGTAGACCCCCACCTTGCCGGCTTCCCGCGGGACGAAGTCCCGCACCGATCGGGTGGCGGTGTCATACAGGCGTAGCGTCACCGTACAAGGGTAGCCGTCCGGGCAGTTCCCGGGTTGGCCGGAGCCGGGCCGTACGCTGCGTGCTGTGGACACGGCGGCGCGACCCGGCGAGCCCGGCGACCTGACCACCCGGCCGGGCGGCCGGGCGGGCGGCCGAGCTGCGCCGGGCTCGACGCCCGGAACCGGCCAGCCCGGCGACCGCCCCGCCCC
>NZ_QGSW01000176.1:0-16476 GCF_003176715.1 Micromonospora sp. S4605 | reverse complement strand
GGCGTCGACGGCCACCCGGAGGGTGTCCAGCAGTTGCCCCCGGCGGGAGAAGCCCATCGGGTGCGGCGGGTCGGCGGCGAGCAGCTTCGGCAGCCGGGCCAGCCGCACGACGGCCCAGGCGGCGGTGGCGGCGGCCATCCCGGCCGCCCAGGCTGCATCGTCACGCTGACCGGCGGCCGCCCGGTAGGCGCGCTCCACCCGGCGGCCCACCTCGACCGGCACCCGGGACCAGCACGGCGCGCCGTAGAACGGCAGCCGCAGGTGCGCCGCCTCGACGTACGACGACTGGAACCGGGCGCCTTCGAAGTCCAGCAGCCGGGCGCTGCCCGCGTCCAGCCGACAGTTCTGCGGGGCGAGGTCGCCGGTGCCGAGCACCGGTGCCGGCGCCGGGTCGGTCAGCCAGGTCACCAGCCGCGCCGCGTCGCGGTACGCCCCGCCCACCGCCGGCAACGGCCCGTCCGCGCCGGCCAGCGCGGCCACCGCCGCCCACCAGCCGGCGAACGGCGTGCCGGCCAGGACGCTGCGGTCGTGGTCGGCCGGGGCGCGGCGGCCGGCGGCGGCGAGCCGCTCGCGGAAGGCGTCCTGGCGGCCCCGGGTGGCCGCGTGCAGCCGGCCGGCGGCCTCGGCCAGCGCGACGAAACCCCGGGTCGCCCGGTCCGGGTCGGTCCCGACCAGCAGGTCCTCCAACCCGGGCCCGGCGCCGAGGTCCTCCAGCACCAGCAGGCCGAGCCGGTCGTCGTACGCGAGCACCCGCGGGCCCACCGCGCAGCCCACCTCGGCCAGGAACTCCAGCGCCACCCGCTCCCGCACCGGGTCGCCCGGCCGGCCCCGGTCCGGCCGTCGGGTCTTCACCACCACGGACCGCATCGGCCATCCCGGCGGGCCGTGCACCGCCACCCGCGACAGCCAGGGGTACGCCGCCCGGTCGGCCGACCAACCGGCCGCCGCCGGGGTGGCCGCGCCGATCCGCACCGGTCCCCCGGCGACGCGGGCGAGCAGGTCGGCGAGCACGGAGGTGGGCGGCGCCGGCATCCGTCGAACCTACCGGCCGCGCCGGCCTCGGGCCGGCCCCGCGACCCGTGGCGGACCGGCCCTGCCGGACCCGGCCGAAGACGTGCCGAGCGGGCTGGCCGGACCGGCCCTGCTCACCGGGCTGCGCGGGCCAAGTGCGGCCACCGGCCTGGTGGGCCGGCGGCGGACCGGTCGGTCAGAGCGGACCGGGGTGCGGCTGGTCCAGCGGCATCGGCACCTGGAGATAGGTGCTGCCGCGCAGGTCCAGCCAGGCCCGGTCCGGCGAGCGGACCAGGCGCAGCATCACCCCGGAGCAGTTCGGGCAGCGCCCGACCAGGCCGGGAGCGTGCGAGTAGACCTGCAGGCCGGCCATCGGGCCGAGCATGCCGCAGTTCTCGCACCGGCCGCTGGCGGTGCTCAGGTCGACGGCGAACAGCTCACGGAGCGGGCCGTCGAGCATGTTGCCGTCCAGGTAGGACATGTCGGTCATGGTGCCTCCTCGACGCTCAGCCGGTGGGGCCGAACCGTTCGGTCTTCACCCGCCGGCTCTGGTGCCCCAGCCCGACCAGCAGGTCCGCCACGGTCTCCACGAACCCGGTCGGGCCGCAGACGTAGCAGAGCGGTTCCAGGTCCGGCGGCCAGCCGTGGCTGTTCACGTCGGCCAGCCCGATCCGGTGCGGCTCGCCCCGCCACCCCGGCGGCGCCTGCCGGGTGTAGACGTACGCCACGTCGAGGCCGAAGTCGTCCCGGGCCCGGCGGCGCAACTCGTCGGCGTAGATCACGTCGTCGGGGGTGCGTACCGAGTAGAGCAGCCGGAACGGCGCCCGGTTGCCGGCCGCCCGGCGGGCCCGGATCATCGCCATCAGCGGCACCACGCCCGAGCCGCCGCCGATCAGCAGCACCGGCGCGGTCTCCGCCGGCCGCCAGACGAACCAGCCGCCGACCGGGCCGCGCACCTCGACCGGGTCACCCTCGGCGTACGTGTCGATCAGGTACGGCGACACCTCGCCGTCCGGCACCCGCTGGACGGTCACCTCGATCCGCGGCCCGCCGGGCCCGTCGGCCACCGGCCCGGCCACCGAGTACGACCGCGCCGCCTGGTAGCCGTCCTCGGCGGTGAGCCGCAGGTCGACGTGCTGCCCGGGCAGGTGCCCCGGCCAGTCGGGCACCTCCAGCACCAGGGTCTGCGCGCTCGGCGTCTCGACCCGGCGCTCCGCGAGCCGGGCCACCCGCCAGCGCAGCGGCGCGGTCAATCGCCCTGGTACCGCTGCTCACGCCACGGGTCCCCGTAGTCGTGGTAGCCGGCGGTCTCCCAGAATCCGGGCTCGTCGGTGGGGGTCAGCCGGATGCCGCGCACCCACTTGGCCGACTTCCAGAAGTACAGGTGCGGCACCAGCAGCCGGGCCGGGCCGCCGTGCTCGGCGGGCAGCGGGCGCCCCTCGAAGGTGTGCGCCACCCAGGCCCGCCCGCCGCGCAGGTCGTCCAGGGGGAGGTTGGTGGTGTAGCCGCCGTACGAGTGGGCCTGCACGTAGTGCGCACCGGTGTCGACGCCGTCGAGCAGCGTGTCCAGCGAGACGCCCTGCCAGGTGGTGTCCCGCTTGGACCAGCGGGTCACGCAGTGGATGTCCACCGTCGGCGTCTCCTGGGGCAACGCCATCAGCTCGTCCCAAGTCCACCGGTACTCGGCGCCGGTCTCGGCGGTGATGACGAACTCCCAGGTGTCCAGCGGCACCTTCGGGGTCGGGCCCGCGGAGAGCACCGGGAAGTCCTGGGTCAGGTACTGCCCCGGCGGCAGGGCCGGCTCCGCGGAGCGGGGCCGGCCCTGGAAGCCTGGTGACACGATTCCCACCCGTCAGTCGTACCACCCCGGCTGACGTCGCAGGGGGCGGTCGGGTGGAGCCGACCGGGCCGGGTGACCCGTTCAGCGCCGCTCCGCGACGACCTCCCGCTCGCCGACGGTGGTGCGGGTGGCGCGCAGGCTGGTGATGGTGACGACCACCAGCACCGCGATGATCACGCCGAGCGAGGCCAGGGTGGGGATCTCCGGCACGCCCGTCCAGATGCCGTGCGCCCAGTGCAGGGCGAGCTTCACGCCGATGAAGGCCAGGATGACGGCCAGGCCGTAGGTGAGGTGGACCAGCCGGCTCAGCGCGGCGTGCAGCACGAAGTAGAGCGCCCGCAGGCCGAGCAGGGCGAACGCGTTGGTCGCGAAGACCAGGTACGGGTCCTCGGTGATGCCGTAGACCGCCGGCACCGAGTCGACCGCGAAGACCACGTCGGTGGCGAGCACCGCGACCACCACGAGGGCGAGCGGGGTCAGCGTCCGCCGGCCGTGCTCCCGGATAATCATCCGGGTGCCGTGGTAGTCGTCGGTCACCGGCATGAACCGACGCAGCACCCGCACCGACCGCATCTTGTTGATGTCCACCTCCTGCTGGTGCCCGGAGAGGGCGTCGCGCAGCAGCTTGATCGCGGTGACGATGAGGATGGCGGCGAAGAGCAGGAAGGCGAAGTCGAGGGTCTGCAGGGCGGCGGCGCCGAGCGCGATGAAGACCGCCCGGAGCACCAGCGCGCCGGCGATGCCGTAGAGCAGGACCCGCTGGGCGAGGACGGCGGGCACCGCGAACGCGGCCAGCAGCAGCATGAAGACGAAGAGGTTGTCGACCGAGAGCGACTTCTCCACCAGGTAACCGGTGAGGTAGTCGATGCCCTGCTTGGATCCGTACCGGGACCAGACCCAGACGCCGAAGGCGAGCGGCAGGGCGATGTAGAAGGCGGACCAGCCGAGCGCCTCGCGCAGCGACACCTCGTGCGGGCGGCGAGTGACCAGGAAGTCGAGCACCAGCAGCGCGAGCACGCCGGCGATCGTGATCCCCCACAGGCCGGGGGTGCCGACCGACTGGATCTCGGCCGCGGCAAGATATGACGAACCGGACATGGAGCCTCCTCGAACACGGTGACATGTTCGAGGTCTCCTTCACCCACCTTTCGTGGGCAACCACCCGAGGCGCGCTCCGGGGCCCGCCGTACTGACCGGAATGGTTCGTGGGAAGTACTCCCCTCGTGGCGACAAGGTTAGGCCAGGCTGATTCCGCGCGCCAAGCGGCACCCCGTGGGGCCGGTCAGCGGGCGACGACCGCGGCGAGGACGCGGTCGACGTCCAGCGCGGCCATGCAGGCCGGGCCGGCCGGGTCCAGCGGGCAGCGCGCCGCCCACCAGCAGGGCTGTTCGGTGATCGCGGTGGGCCGGCGGTGCGCACAGCCGGGCAGCCCTTGCAGGTCGGCCCCGCCGACGCCGTACCGCCGGGCGTCGGTGGGACCGAAGAGGGCGACCGTGGCCGCCCCGGCGGCCGCGGCGAGCCGTACCGGGCCGGTGTCCGGACCGACCACCACCCCGCCCCGACGCGCGACCGCGGCGAACTGCCCGGCCAGGGTGGGCAGGTCGGCGCGGGGCAACGGAACCCCGAGCGGGTCCGCGGCCGGCACCGGGCCGACGATCAGCACCGGGTGCCCACGCCGGGCCAGCTCGCCGGCCAACCGCCGCCAGTGCGGGTCCGGCCAGCGCTTCACCGCCATGCCCGCGTCGGTGACCAGCACCACCGGCGGCGCCAGCGGGTCACCGACCAGCCGGTCGACGACCCGCTCCCCGGCGGCCCGGGCGTACGCCGGGACGTGCACCCGGGGCCGGGCGGCCCGGTCCGCGGCGTCCAGCAGCCCTTCGGCGTGCAGGATCTCCAGGTAGCGGGCGCCGACCGGCTGGTCCGGCGGGGGCCGGCGCCACAGGTCGGTCACCGCCCGGGTGGCCGCCGCCGACAGCAGCTCCGGGATGCCGTCGTAGCGGGTGGTGCTGACCGCCAGGTCCGGGCGGCGGGCGGCGAGCGCCTCGACCACCGCGTCCCGCTCCGCCCCGGGCCGGCCGTGCCGCGGGGTGCGCACCTCGGCGACGGCCGGGTCGGCGCGCACCAGTTCCGCTCCCGGCTCGTGGGTGAGCACCCGGATCCGGGCCCCCGGGTGGCGGCGGCCGAGGCCGTGCACCGCCGGCAGCAGGATCAGCAGGTCGCCGATCCCGCCGAGCAGGTCGACCACCAGGATGTCCGGACCCCGGTCAGGCACCGGCGACCGCCAGGGTCCGCCGGTAGAGGTCGCGGTGCGCGGCGGCCACCCGCGGCCAGGAGTACGCGGCGGCGAAGGCCCGGCCGCGCTCGGCGAGCCGTCGGCGCAGCACCGGGTCGGCGAGCAGCTTGCCGACCGTACGGGCGACGGCGGCGGCGTCCCGGCGTTCCCGGATGACCGCCACCGCCCCGCTGCGGGCCAGTTCGTCGTCGCCGGACTCGGGCAGCGTCACCGCGGTCGGCAGGTCGTGGGTGAGCGTGGCCAGCAGCGCCCCGCTCTTCGTGCTCACCCCGGCGGTGAACGGCAGCACCGCGACGTCGGCGGCGTGCAGGGTGGCGGAGACCCGCTCGGCGGGCAGGTGCCCGGTGAAGGTGACCGCGTCGGCGACCCCGTGCCGGGCGGCCAGGGTGGTCAGTTCCGCCCGGAACGCGCGGGCCTCGGGCTCGGGCATGGCCTGGGCGGTGAACCCGCCCACCACCAGCAGCCGCAGCTCGGGGTGGTCGCGGCGCAGCGCGGGCAGCGCCTCGATCAGGTAGCGCACCCCCTTGACCGGGTGCACGAAGCCGAAGAACACCAGTACCGGCGCGCCCTCGGGCAGGCCCAGCTCCGCGCGCAGCCGGTGCCCGGCGGTGGGCGCGCCCACCTGGTCGGCGACGTTCGGGGCGAGCGGGATCCGGGTGGCCTCCCGCCCGGTACGGGCCCGCAGCACCGCCGCGTGACCGGAGTTGGTGACGATCACCGCGGCGCTGGCCGGCACCAGCCGGCCGGACTCCCGGTCCCAGCGGCGGGTCCGTTCCACCGCCGACCAGAGCCGCCCGGGCAGCCAACCGGGCCAGGCCCACGAGCCGTACTCGTGCAGGGTGGTGACCAGCGGGACGGCTCGGGGCAGCCGCAGCGGCAGCAGGCCGGGCTGCCCGGAGAAGCGGTACGCGGCGGGCGCGAACTGGACGTGCACGAGGTCCGGGGCCAGCTGGCGGACCGCGCGGGCGGCCCGGGCGGTGGCCCTCGCCCAACCGTCGCCGTCCGGCCGCACCGGCACGCCGGTGGCCTCGACCCCGACGTCGGGCAGCGCGGCCAGCAGGTGCCGCACGTAGTCGCTCACTCCGTCCTGCTCCGGTGGCGCCGGGCCGTGCAGCACGGCCACCCTGATCCGGTCGTCGACCACGCCGCCTCCCCCGCCCGCGCCGGAGCCCGCCCGGGCGGGATGCCGGAGCCAGCCCGGGCCGGCGTGGGATTCCCGGCCCCTTCCGGCGCAAACCCGCCAACGCCTATCGTGGCCCGATGACCGAGGACGTCCCGGCCGGCCCGCTCGCCGGCGTACGGGTGGTGGAGCTGGCCGGTATCGGCCCGGGTCCGTTCGCCGCGATGATGCTCGCCGACCTGGGCGCCGACGTGGTCCGGGTGGACCGGGTCTCCGACGTGGACCCGGCCGCCTTCGGCACCCCGCATCCGGACCTGCTCAACCGGGGCCGCCGCTCGGTCGCCGTCGACCTGAAGTCCGCCGGTGGCCGGGAGGTGGTGCTCGCCCTGGTGGCCGGCGCGGACGCGCTGATCGAGGGCTTCCGGCCGGGGGTGACCGAGCGGCTGGGTGTCGGTCCGGCGCACTGCCTCGCGGCGAACCCCCGGCTGGTCTACGGGCGGATGACCGGCTGGGGGCAGGACGGGCCGGTCGCCCCGTACGCCGGGCACGACATCGACTACCTGGCGCTGACCGGGGCGCTGCACGGCATCGGCCGGGCCGGCGAGCGCCCGGTGCCGCCGATGAACCTGCTCGGCGACTTCGGCGGCGGCGGGATGATGCTGGCCCTCGGCCTGGTCGCCGCCCTGTACGCGGTGCGCGGCGGCGCCACCGGCCAGGTGGTCGACGCGGCCATCGTGGACGGCGTGGCGGTGCTCAGCACGCAGATCCACGCGCTGCGGCGGCTCGGCATGTGGCAGGACCCGCGCGGGGTGAACCTGCTCGACGGCGGGGCGCCCTTCTACGACACGTACGAGTGCGCCGACGGCCGCTACCTGGCGGTCGGCGCGCTGGAGCCGAAGTTCTACGACGAGCTGGTGCGCCGCTCGGGTTTCCCGCTGCACCCGGACGAGGCGCTGGACCGCACCGATCCGGCGAACTGGCCGGCGCTGCGGGCGGCCTGGGCACGGCTGTTCCGCACCCGCAGCCGGGACGAGTGGACCGCACTGCTCGGCGCCTCGGACGCCTGCGTGGCGCCGGTGCTGGACTGGCGGGAGGCGCCCGGGCACCCGCACCTGGCCGCGCGGGGCACCTTCGTGGAGCGGGACGGGGTGACCCAGCCAGCGCCGGCGCCCCGGTTCTCCGGCACCCCGACGGCGCTGCGCCGGCCGCCGCCGCAGCCCGGCGAGCACACCGACGAGGTGCTGGTCGAGGCGGGCTTCGACGCGCTGCGGATCGCCGACCTGCGGGCGGCCGACGCGATCGCCTGAGCGCCGCCCCGCCTCGACGGACCGGTTGGTCAGGAGCGGCGCAGCGTCGCGCCGGGGGCCATCGCCGGCTCGACCAGCTCCCGGTAGTCGCGCGGCAGTTGGGCCGCCACGTCGTCGAACTCGCCGCCGCTGATCGCCTCGCGGAGGGTGACGAAGACCGCCCGCGCGCCGTCCCGGGCGGCCGGCTCGTCGACGCCGGCGCGCAGCGCGACCCGGGCGACGAACTCGGCGCCGCCGAACCGGTCCGCCGACTCGGTACGCGGGCTGGGCTTGAGCACCAGCTGGAGCGGCTTGGGCAACTGGACGGCCAGGTCCAGCACCTCCCCGCCGGTCAGCCGCTCGGCGAGCGTCTCCAGGGTGGCCCGGGTCAGCGCGACGGCCCGCTCGGACGGGGTCCGGGTGCGTTGGGCGACCTGGTCGATGAAGGTGTCGTAGTTCATCGCGTGCTCCTCGGCTCGGTGGGTGCGCGTACCCGCCGACCGGGCCGGGAAACGGCGCCGGATTTCCGGCCGGACGGCGCGTGCCGGCCGGCTGGGCGGGTAACCGCCGCCGGTCGTGACCGGATCGATGCCCGAGGAGCCGACACCATGGCGAGTTACGCCGACGTGCTGCAGTACCTGTCGAGCCTGGACTATCCGGCCGGCAAGGACGACGTGGTCCGCGAGGCGGAGCGGGAGGGCGCCCCGCCGGAGGTGCTCAAGGCGTTGCGCGCCCTGCCGCCGGTGGACTACGCCAACGGCAACGAGGTGGCCCGCTCCGCGGCCATCGACGCCGCCCCCGAGCTGAGCGCGTCCCAGCGGGCGGCGCAGGCCCGGGACAAGCACCAGCGCGTCTCGCAGCACCTGCGCGGCATCTGACCCCTGCCGGTACCCGCACCCGGGCTGCCCCGGTCGCGCCACCTCGCGACCGGCAGCGGTCCGGGATTCCCTCCGTGCGCCGTCAGGGCGCTCATCGTCGTCGGAATGGATCAGTGGGGGCGGCAGACAGGCGGCACAGACAGGCGGGCGCCCCGGGTCGCGAACCGCGACCGGGGGCGCCCCACAAACACCTGACCTGGGCGAACGCGCCCGAACCGGATCGCGGCCGCCAGGCGGTGACGTACACCCGAACCGGGCGGGCATCACTGCCGCGATCATCATACGATAGGGATCATCCTTACGGTCAGAAAATGCGGAACTGTGGGCCAGTCCACTCCACCAGATCAGCCGGCCACCTCCGCGTACCGGTGTTCCAGGTCCACCCGGGCCAGCGCCCCGACCAGCCAGGCGAGCCGCTCCGACTCGCCGCTGCCGGCCAGCCCGGCCAGGTCGTCGGCGGAGCGTCCGAGCCCGAGCTTGCGGGCCGCGACGAGGGCCCGCCGGTCGGCCACCGGCGCCACCTCCCGCCACAGCGCCTGCGCCTCCCGCAGGAACAGCTCGACCACCTCGTCGTCCACCCCGGGCAGGTCGGTGAGCAGCTTCCGCTCGCGGGCCGGGTCGTGGTGCGCCAGCGCGCGCAGCCGGCGCAGGTCGCCCCGGTAGCGGTCCACCACCGTCTGGGCGAGGTCGCCGAGAACGGTGGCCAGCGCGTCCACGTCGCCGCGCTGACCGGCCTCGCGCAGCACCCGGGCCCGGTCGGCGTGCAGCGAACGGGCCAGCCGGGCGGCGCTGTCCCACCCGTTCTCGGGCAGCGCGCGGGCGCTGTCCACGGCTCGCCGGAAGTCACCCCGGCGGGCCAGCAGGACGGAGAGACAGAGCAGCTGGAACAGGTTGGACGGGTTGTTGATGACCCGGAAGCCGTACTGCTCGGCGAACCCGCGCCCACTGCCGGCGAGCCGGCGTACCAGGCGCTTCTTGTCCTCGATGCTGGAGATGGCACTGGTCGGCATGCCCGCGACTACCCGCGTCGCCGCCGGCCACGCCTGCCGGAACGGGGTCAGCCGTGCACGCCGCCGCTGCGGTCGCGGGCCTTGAGCCGGGTGGTGGGCAGCGCGGGCGCGGGCAGCGGCGGGGCCGGGTCGTCGGCGACGACGCCGAACCGGCGCCCGGCCATCCAGTCCTCCCGGGCGGCGGCGACCTCCTCGTGCGAACGGCCGACGAAGTTCCACCACATCACCAGCGGCTCGTCGAACGGCGTCCCGCCGAGCAGCAGCAGCTGGCTGCCGGGCTCGCCGCGCAGGGTCAGCCGGTCCCGGCCGGTGCCGAGGTAGAGCAGCGCGCCGGGGGCGAACGACACCCCGTCCACCTCGGCGGAGCCCGACATGGCCAGCAGGCCGTACTCGAAGTCCGGGCGCAGCGGCAGCGCGGCCGGCGCCGGACCGCGCAGCTCCAGCTGCGCGCCGAGCAGCGGGGTGTGCACCACCGCCGGGGAGCGTTCCCCGCCCAGCTCGCCGACGAGCAGGGTGACGTCCAGCTCGCCGTCGGCCCAGCGGGGCAGGTCGCCGTGGTGGGCGAAGTCGGGGTCACCGGCGCGCGCCGGGTCGGGCAGCGCCACCCAGAGCTGCACGCCGTGCATCAGCGGCGGGTGTTCCGCGGGTGAGCGCTCGGAGTGCGCGATGCCGTGCCCGGAGGTCATCACGTTCAGCTGGCCGGGCCGGATCGGCTGGACGCTGCCCAGGCTGTCCCGGTGCAGGATCTCGCCGTCCAGCAGCCAGGTGACCGTCTGCAACCCGGTGTGCGGGTGCGGCGGGACCTCCATGCCCGGCCGCTCGGCGACGTCGTCCGGGCCGAAGTGGTCGACGAAGCACCACGCCCCGACCAGCCGCCGCTGCCGCTGCGGCAGCAGCCGACGCACGGTGGTGTAGCGGCCCAGCGGGACGTCGTGGCCGGGCAGCAGCACGCTGCCGGGATCGACCGTGGCCACGCCCGGCGGTCGGGTCTGTGCCGGCATCGATTCGGTACGTTCCACCGCCCGACTGTACGCTCACGACCCCCCGACGCGGGCCTGGACCTGGCGGCGCGGCCGGGGCGGTGAACCGGACCACGGTGACTGTCCGTATTTCGGGACGGTTGGCGGGTACGCCGACGCGGTGGTAGCAACGGGGCTGCCAGAAAGCGAAGGGACGTGTCGGTATGCCGGAGACCGTCGAGACGGTGTTCGCCAGCGTGGTGGCCCGCAACCCGGGTGAGCCGGAGTTCCACCAGGCGGTGCGCGAGGTGCTGGAGAGCATCGGCCCGGCGCTGGCCCGCCACCCGGAGTACGCCGAGGCGCGGATCGTCGAGCGGATCTGCGAGCCGGAACGGCAGGTCATCTTCCGGGTGCCGTGGGAGGACGACCACGGCCGGGTGCAGGTGAACCGGGGCTTCCGGGTGGAGTTCAACAGCGCGCTCGGCCCGTTCAAGGGCGGCCTGCGCTTCCACCCGTCGGTCTACCTCGGCATCGTCAAGTTCCTCGGCTTCGAGCAGATCTTCAAGAACGCGCTGACCGGGTTGCCGATCGGCGGCGGCAAGGGCGGCGCGGACTTCGACCCGAAGGGCCGCTCGGACCGCGAGGTGATGCGGTTCTGCCAGAGCTTCATGACCGAGCTGTACCGGCACATCGGCCCGCAGACCGACGTACCGGCCGGCGACATCGGGGTGGGCTACCGGGAGATCGGCTACCTGTTCGGCCAGTACCGGCGGATCACCAACCGGTACGACGCCGGCGTGCTGACCGGCAAGGGCCTGGCCTACGGGGGCGCGCAGGCGCGCCGGGAGGCGACCGGCTACGGGGCGGTCTTCTTCGCCGAGGAGATGCTCCGGCAGGCCGGGGACGGCCTGGCGGGCAAGCGGGTGGTGGTGTCCGGCTCGGGCAACGTGGCGATCTACGCGATCGAGAAGGTGCACCAGCTCGGCGGCCGGGTGGTGGCCTGCTCGGACTCGACCGGCTACGTGCTGGACGAGAAGGGCATCGACCTGGAACTGCTGCGCGAGCTGAAGGAGGAACGCCGCGCCCGGCTGGACGACTACGTGCGGCACGTGCCGCACGCGGTGGCCGTCTCCGGCCGTACGGTCTGGGAGGTGCCCTGCGAGCTGGCGCTGCCGTGCGCGACGCAGAACGAGATCGGCGGCGCGGAGGCCGCGGCGCTGGTCGCCGGCGGCTGCGTCGCGGTGGTGGAGGGCGCGAACATGCCGACCACCCCGGAGGCGGTGCGGATCCTGGGCCGGGCCGGGGTGCGGTTCGCGCCGGGCAAGGCGGCCAACGCCGGCGGGGTGGCGGTGAGCGCGCTGGAGATGCAGCAGAACGCCAGCCGGGACTCGTGGACGTTCGCCCACACCGAGCAGCGGCTGCGGGAGATCATGCGGGACATCCACGACCGCTGCTGGGCCACGGCCGAGGAGTACGGGCTGCCCGGCGACTACGTGGCCGGCGCGAACATCGACGGGTTCCGGCGGGTGGCGGAGGCGATGCTGGCGCAGGGCGTGATCTGACCGAGCACTCAGTCAGCCATTGACGTCGGTTGAACAGCGGGCCTAGGTTCAGGGGCACTACCGGCCGGTAGGCACCCGTCCCGCCGCCGACCACGGGCGGCACCGTCCGAGGTGGAGCAACGATGCCGTCCTCACCCGCCCGTACCGCCCGCCGCCTGCTGGCCGCCGGCGTCGCCCTGATCCTCGCGGCCGGGCTGGCCGGGGCCGCCCCGGCCGCCGCCGCCCCGGCCCGCCACTCCGACGGCTCCCAGCCGCTGCCCGGCTACACGATCAGCAACCCGCCGCTGGAGCCGCTGGTGGTGGACGGCCGGCCGACCACCGTCCGGCAGGGCGTGCACCGGCACGCCGGCTACATCGTCGAGGTGCCCGCGCGGTGGAACGGCGACCTGGTGCTCTGGGCGCACGGCTACCGCGGCCAGGAGAAGGTGCTCTCCCCCGAGCCGCCCGGCTTCGGCCTGCGGCAACGGCTGATCGAGCAGGGGTACGCCTGGGCGTCCTCCTCCTACTACAGCAACGGCTTCGACATCCGCTCCGGGGTGCTCAGCACCAAGGACCTGGCCACCCACTTCGGGCGGCTGGTCAAGCGGCCGCACCGGACCTACCTGGCCGGGGTGTCGATGGGCGGCTACATCATCGCCCGCTCGCTGGAGCAGTACTCGGGCTTCTACGACGGGGCGCTGCCGATGTGCGGGGTGCTCGGCGACCAGACGCTGCTCGACTTCTTCCTCGACTACAACCTGGTCGCCCAGGCCCTCGCCGGGGTGCGCGCGTACCCGACCCCGGCCGACTACCTGACCAACGCGGTGCCCCGGATCCAGCTGGCGCTCGGCCTGGCCGGGCTCACCCCGACCGGCCCGGACACCACCAACGACCTGGGCAAGCAACTGCGCGCCATCACCGTGAACCGCTCCGGCGGCCCGCGACCGGGCGCCGACGCGTCCTTCGCGGTCTGGAAGGACTTCCTCTTCGCGATCAGCACCACCAGCGGCGGCGACTCGCCCGCCGAGCGCCCCGGGCAGCTCGCCACCAACCTGTTCACCCGGTACGCCCCGAACTCTCCGGTCGACGTGAACGCCACCGTGCAGCGCGTCGCGCCGGAGAACCTGCGCCAGCGGCTCTCCCCGACCCTGACCGAGGTGCCGCGGATCGCCGGCCGCCCGACCGCGCCGGTGGTCAGCCTGCACGACCTCGGCGATCTGTTCGTGCCCTTCTCGATGGAGCAGGCGTACGCGCGGGACGTCGCGAAGCACGGCCGGAGCCGGCTGGTGGTGCAGCGGGCCATCCGGGCCGCGCAGCACTGCGAGTTCACCCCGGCCGAGGCCGGCGCCGCCTGGGACGACCTGGTGTCCTGGGTACGCCACGGCAAGCGGCCCGCCGGCGACGACGTGACCGACCCGGCGGTGGTCGCCGCGCCGGACTACGGCTGCCGGTTCAGCGACCGGGCCGCGTACGCCGCCGGCGTCGGCACCCGGCGCCTCTACCCGGCCTGCTGAGCCCGCCGGGCTCTCCCAGCCGGTACCCCGGCCCGACTGCCACCGGCCTGCCCCGGCCCGACGGCCACCGGCGCTGCTTTCGGCCGGCGTCCCGGCCCGACGGCCAGTGGTCGTCGGGCCGGGTCAGTGCGGCGTGCGCAGCCCCGCCTCCATGGCGCCCCGCATGCCCAGGTAGCCGACGATCCGCTGGTGGATCCGGGCGTAGTGGGTCCGCTGCCCGGCCGACAGGCGCGGATCCGTCATGGCCGCGGCCAGGTCGACCACCCGGGCCGCCGGCCGGTACTCCATCCAGGTCGGCAGCACGGTCACGTCGGTCACCTCCCACCGTCCAGCGGCGGTGCGGCGGAAGGTGAACTCCGGCACCACGGCGTCCTGCGTGTTCTCCGGTGAGCCGTCGCCGAACCGGGTGGTCAGGTTGCCCATCCCGTAGGCGACCCACTTCGAGCCGATCTTCTCGAAGGGCTGCACCACGTGCGCGTGGTGGCCGACGATCAGGTCGATCTCGTCCGAGTCCAGCAGGAGCCGGGCGAGGTCGAGCTGGTCGCCGTTCGGTTCGTTCTGGTACTCCGTACCCCAGTGCAGGGAGAGGATGACGATCTCGGCGCCGGCCGCCCGGGCACGCCGGGCCTCGGCGAGGATGGCGTCCTGGTCGATCCGGTTCGCCGCCCACGGCCGGCCCGCCGGCAGCTCGATGCCGTTGAAGCTCAGGGTGTACGACAGCTGCCCGACCCTGACCCCGCCCACGTCCAGGACGTTCGGCCGGGCGGCCTCCGCGGCGCTGCGGGCCGTGCCGGTGTGCCGGAGCCCGACCCGGTCCAGGTTGTCCAGCGTACGGGCGATGCCCGCCACTCCCGTGTCGAGCGAGTGGTTGGAGGCGGTGGAGCAGGTGTCGAAGCCCGCCCAGGCCGCCGCGTCGGCCAACTGCGGCGGCACGCTGAAGGTTGGCCAACCGGTGAACGGCCCGTCGGGTTCGGCCAGTGGCGTCTCCATGTGGCAGATGGCGAGGTCGGCGGCGCTGACCCGGGGCCGGACCGCCGCGAGTACCTCGGTGAAGTCGTGACCGGCGCGGCCGTTACGCCGGGCGTCGAGGGCTGCCTGCTCGGTGAGCGGCGGGTGGACCAGCAGGTCACCGGCGGCCACCACGGTCAGCTCGGTGCGCGGCGTCGGCGCCGCGCTCGCGGTCGCCGGCGCGCCGGTCGGCACCCGGGTATCGACCTGCCGTTCCGGCGCGTCGCAGCCGGCGACGAGCAGAACGACCAGCAGCACGATCCTGACCTTTGCCTTCATGGCGGACATACTGCTGGTCCGGCCCGGGCTCGGGTGGCCAAACGCCGAAGGCTCCCTCCCCGGAGTGGGGAGGGAGCCTTCAACAGTCCTTCATGTTCGGTTGTCAGTTGTTCCAGTGCTTGGCGACGAGGTCGGCGGCCTGCTGCTCCCACTGGGCGTAGTGGAACGGGTAGGCCGACACCTGCACGGTCTGCGCGGCCTTGGTCAGCGGCATGTCCTGCCACCCGTCGACCTGCTTGAGACCCTTCAGGAACGCCATGGTCGAGTACTCGGGGTCGGTGATCTGCTCCACCGTGCCCCAACCCGAGGACGGGCGCTGCTGGAACAGGCCCTGCGAGTCGTGGTCGTTGCGGTCACCCAGGTGACCCAGGTTCTCCAGCTTCGACTCCTGCAGCGCGGTGGCAATGGCCACCACGGCGGCCCGCTCGTCCATGTCGGACTTCTTCGTCGCCGCGATGATCGCCTTCACGTTCTCCACCTGCTCACCGTTCAGGTCGATCCGCGACTGCTCACCCTGCACACCATGCGGCACCAGCTTGCCCATGTCCGGCTTGTCGGCCTGCACCACGGCGACCGGCTTCACGGCCACGGCCTCGACCGGGGCGGCCTCGGCGTTGGTGGCGGGGCCGGCGAAGATGCCACCGGCGAACGCCAGACCAGCGATACCCAGAACGCTCTTACGCATGATCGTGTTCATCACAAGCTCCTTCGGGGGATGACGCCACCAAACCCAGGGGGACGGGCGAGGTAGCGCAAGCACCATCAGGCGCTCAAGACTTGGGGGAAGAACTACTCGGCACTCTCACCGGGCGGGGGGATGCCCGTGGTGCCAGACGCCCGACCAAAACCAGCGGGGCGGGGGTGCCCAGCCGCGGTGCCGGACTGTGTGTAACGACCGCCAGCCCACCATCATTCCGAGGCCACGACCCTCGACCAGCCGGAGCCAGGCGGGGCGCTGCTGCGATCGCCGGGGGATGTAACGACCCGCCGCCCGCCAACATTCCGGGGGCCCCGGACCCACACTGGCTCGGCCGGCGGGGACCGTTGCTGCGATCGCCGGGTGATCTAACGACCCGCCACCCGCCATCATTCCGCCGAGCCCACCGGGCCGGGCCGGCCGCGCCGGCGGCGTGCCCTTGCTCGATCGTCCGCATGATGTAACGCCCCCGACCCGGCCCCGATTCCACCACCCGGATGCCACCGGTCACACCCCCAAACCCGACAAACACCCCAGCAGGTGGGTCGAACCACCGACCCGGGCGAAGGGCTGGACGGCGTGATCGACACCGGGTCGCCGATATGGGGCCATCCCGGACGGGTCGATACCGCCACATCGGCGAAACGACGACGGGCCAGCACGCCCCCCGGAGCCCGATGCGCGGATGCGCGGAATGTTCGGATATCGGATGCCCGGGTGGACCTCGGGGGTTTGCAAACACCCACCGGCAGGGAAGCAGCCGGCGGATCCGCAGGCGCTTCAGAGCTGCCCCGTCTGTAGGGGCGCGCGGCCCGTCTGCAGGGGCGCGGGACATCGTGCGCGAGCACGACGACCGGTCGTCGCCAGCCCAGTGGTCCCATGAACGGGGCAGCTCGACAGGGCGCCCGCACCAAGCATCAACCACGGCAAGGCCGTCGGCTCCTGGTAAGCCCGACAACGCGGCCGACAAGCACGACGAGGGTGTGGCCCGCCGTGACCGGCGCAGGGATCAAGCCTGACCGCCCGAAGCCGGTCACGGC
>NZ_QGSW01000055.1:0-16524 GCF_003176715.1 Micromonospora sp. S4605 | reverse complement strand
CCACGCCGCCGCCCACCCGGCACCCGGACCCCGGCCCGGACCCGGGTGATCATGAGGTTGGCGGCACCGGCGGAGATCGACACCGCCGCCAACCTCATGATCAACGAGGTGGTGGCCCGGGGCGGTGGGCCTCGATGAGGAAGCGGCGGGCGTGGGCGACGAAGGGGCCCTCGGTGCGGATGCGGTGGTGCAGGCGGGCCAGCTGGGGGCGGTAGCGGTCGACGGTGAAGCCGGGGACGGTCCAGACCACCTTGCGCAGGAACCAGACCACCGCGGCGATGTCGTGGAACACCGTACGCAGGGTGGCCTCGCGCAGGTCCACCACGGTCAGGCCGGCCGCCCGGGCCGCGGCCACCGCCTGCTCCGGATGGCGTTCGGCCGGTGGCGGCAGCGGCCCGAGGATCGCCTCGCTGAGTTCGCGGACGGTGCCGGGGCCGATCTGCTGGGACAGGAACGTCCCGCCGGGGCGCAGCACCCGGGCCGTCTCGGCCCAGTCGGTGCGGACCGGGTGCCGGCTGACCACCAGGTCGAAGGCGGCGTCCCGGAACGGCAGCGGGGCGTCCGGCGTGACCGCGACGACGCTCGCGCCGACCCGGCGCAGCACCCGGCGGGCCACGAGCACGTTCGGCGGCCAGCCCTCGGTGGCGACCAGCAGCCGGGGCGGGTGCGGCACCTCGGCCAGCACCTCGCCGCCGCCGGTGTCCACGTCCAGTGCCGCGTCCGCGCTCGCCATCCGGTCGGCGACCAGGCGGGCGTACCCCCAGGGCGGCCGTTCCTCGGTGGCCCGGCCGGCCAGCCAGTCGAAGGCCCAGCCCTCGACCGGGGCGGCCGCCCCCTCGGCGAGCAGGTCCGCGAAGCTCGGCTCGGTGCTCATCCGGCCAGCCTGGCCGGCCGGACCCGCCGCGGCAACGCAATTGCCGCCACCGGCCGGCCCACCGTCGGCGCCCGTGCCGCCGGGCGTCGGCGGACCAGGCGGGCGGCGGGACGACCGCCACCGTCGAGCCGGCCGATCCGTCGAGCGCGCGCCGGCGCCGCCCGGCCGGGCCGCTCCCGCCGGGTGGGCGTCCAGCGGTCAGGAGCGCGGCGGGACGATCTCGACCGTCGAGCCGGACACCCCGTTGAGCGCGTCGAACGTGGTCGCCTCGGCCCGCCGGCCGGCGTCGAACTGACGCATCAGCCGGGCGCCGAGCCGTACCCCGATGCCGCCGACGGCGAGCGCGACCACCTCGGTCAGCAGCAGCACCACCGACGCGCCGCGCTGCGGCGCGTCCGCGCGGATCAGGCAGCCGATCAGGAACAGGCCGGCCATCGCCGTGTTCACCAGGTTGAAGGTGACAGCGGTCCGGCGGGTCCGGTCGCCCGGGACGTCCCACAGGTCGATCATGCCGGCGATAGCGGTCAGCCCGGCCGCCACCAGCGCGGCGACCGCCGTCCAGTAGCCGACCTCGCCGAGGAAGGCGGGCCCGCCGAGCACATCGGTCAGGTCGAAGACGGTCGCGCTGACGAAGAGCCCGTAGGGGAACGTCACCAGCATCGGTTGGATCGGATGCCCCTGCACCCGCAGCCGGCTCTGCATCGGTCCTCCCCTGGTCGACGGCTCAGCCCATCAGTCCAGGGTGCTACCCGGGTGCCAACCGGGTGAAACGACGCGTTCAGCCGTCCCGTTGCCGGGAGACCGTGTTGACCAGCCGCTCAGCCACCTCACGCAGCGGGATGGACAGCGACGCCGCGGCGGTGCGCAGCACCTCCAGCGCCTCCGGTGCCGGGCAGCCGCGCTGCGTCATGATCACCCCGACCGCCTGCCCGACCACCCCGTCGCCCAGCACCGACGCGTCCCGCTCCCCGGCCAGCGCGGCCTGCCGGGCCCGGTCCCGGACCGCGGCCAGCAACAGCCCGGCGTGCTCGGCCAGCAGCATGGCGGTGAGCTGGTGGCCGGTGGTGAGCGCGCCGGAGGCGCCGGCGTACAGGTTGATCGCGCCGATCACCTGCTCGTCCACGTCGACCGGAGCGGAGATCACCCCGTGTACGCCGAGGTCGCGCGCCCGGACCGTCCAGGTCGGCCAGCGCCGCTCCCGGCCCAGGTGCTCGGAGCGGATCATCTCGCGGCGCCGGATCGCCTCCATGGCCGGGGTGTCCGGGCCGTGCCGCAGGTCGTCGAGGCCTGCCAGCCGGGCGTCCGAGGCGGCCACCCCGGCCGGCTCGCCGGCCCGCAGCGCGGTGAAGCCGCACCAGGTGACCCCGTCGACGGCGTCCCGGGCGATGCGCACCAGCGCGGCGAGCGCCGCGTCGAAGTCGTCAACGGCGATCAGGCCGGCGGTCAGTTCCCGCAGCAGCGCGGCGGTCTCCAGCACCCCGACCGTCTCGACCGCTGGCACTCGCGTGTCCAGGTTCACCGGTCCACAGCCCCCGCCGCCCCCGAACATCCAGCCGGTGCTGTCATCACGCGTGCCATCCTCTTGATCTCCCGACTCTGCGGCCCCGGCGTACTACCCCGGCGAACATGGGTCGAAACGGCCTAAAGGGGGCCCCGACTGGGCGCGCGAAGGCGCCGGGCGTGGCCCCCGTGGCCTCAGCGGGAAGCGCCGGTGAGCCGCCGCCCGACCGAGGCGATCAGCCGGTCGAGCTCGGAGCCGAACGGGTTGTCGTGCACCAGGTACGTCCAGGTGGCGCTCGGCCGGACCAGCTTCGCCGCGTCCGGCTCCCAGTCCTCGTCGAACTCGGTCTCCTCGAACGTGGCGATGGTGCGCTTCTCAATCTCCGGGATCAGGTCGTTGAACGCCGGCACCGCGGACCGGTGGAACTCGTCCAGCGGGTCCAGCCGGCCCAGCGCGCGCAGGTGCACGCCCTCCCGGACCTCGGACAGCTCGGCCAGGTGATCGGCCCAGAGCCGGTCGAGGTGGTAGAGCGCGATCGACCGGGCGACCCGGGCGAGCAGGTCCTCGTCCATCTCGCCGGCCTTGTCCGGCATCTTGTCCAGCAGCATCAGCGCCGCCACGTCGGTGGTCAGCAGCCGCTCGCGCCGCTCGGCGAGGGCCTTGCGCTGCTGCTCGATGACCACGCTGTAGCGCCAGGTGTTGCGGTGGATCTCGTGGTTGACCCCCTCGGCGACCCGCTGGGCGTGCTCGACGGCGTAGTCCACCAGCTCGTCGGTGACCAGGCCGTCGGCGTTCATCCGGGGCGAGGGCGGGACGGTGTCCCCGGCGTGCCGGACCACCAGGTCGTCCTCCAGGCTGACGAAGAAGACCGAGCCGCCCGGGTCGCCCTGCCGGCCGGCCCGGCCGCGCAGCTGGTCGTCGACCCGCCGGCTGTCGTGCCGGCCGCTGCCGATCACGTAGAGCCCGCCGAGCTCGGCGACCCGGTCCCGGTCGGCCTGGTCGCTGCCGCCGAGCCGGATGTCGACGCCCCGGCCGGCCATCTGGGTGGAGACGGTCACCGCGCCGTACGCGCCGGCCTCGGCGATAATCGCCGCCTCCTCGTCGTCGTTCTTGGCGTTGAGCACCACGCAGGGCACCCCGGCGGCGTTCAGGCCGGCGGCCAGCCCCTCGGACTCCTTGACGTCCAGGGTGCCGACCAGCACCGGCCGCCCGCGCTCGTGGTTGCGCTTGATCTCGTCGATCAGCGCCTCCTCCTTCTCGGCCCGGGTGGCGTAGATCCGGTCCGGCTCGTCCTCGCGGACGCACGGGGTGTTCGGCGGGATCACCGCGACCTCGAGGCCGAAGAACTCGCGCAGCTGGTCGCCGACCAGCACCGCGGTGGCGGTCATGCCGCACACGTGCGGGTAGAGCGCGATGTACGCCTGCACGGCGATGGTGCCCAGCACCTCGCCCTCGGCGGTGGCGTCCAGGCCCTCCTTGGCCTCCACCGCCGCCTGGAGCCCGTCCGGCCAGCGGCGGCGCTGGGCGACCCGGCCGCGCATCTCGTCGATCAGCTCGACCGAGCCGTCCCGGACGATGTAGTCCACGTCGCGGTGCAGCAGGGCGTGCGCGTGCAGCGCCACGTTGACCGCGGAGAGCTGCTCGACGTGCTCCTCGTCGTACAGGTCGATGCCGAGCTTGGCCTCGACGGCGGCCAGGCCGGCGGAGGTGAAGGCGACGCTGCGGCCGTCCTCGGCCACCGTGTAGTGCTTGCCCTTGCGCAGCCCGCGCACCAGGGCGGCGGCCGTGTGCACCGGGTCCTGCTCGCCGGGCACCGCGCCGGCCAGCACCATCGGCACCCGGGCCTCGTCGATCAGGATCGAGTCGGCCTCGTCGACGATCGCGGTGCGCAGCGCCGGCTGCACCCGGTCGGCGATGTCGGTGACCAGCTGGTCGCGCAGGTAGTCGAAGCCGGCCTCGCTGACCGAGACGTAGGTGACGTCGCAGGCGTACGCGTCCCGGCGCTCCTGCGGGGTGGAGGCCTCGTTGACCCAGCCCACGGTGAGGCCGAGCAGGGTGTAGACCGGTTCCATCCACTGGCCGTCGCGGCGGGCCAGGTAGTCGTTGACGGTGAGCACGTGCACCGGGCCGTTGCCCAGCCGGACGTGCCCGTACGCGGCGATGGTGGCGGTGAGCGTCTTGCCCTCACCGGTGGCCATCTCGGCGACCTTGCCGGAGAGCAGCGCCATCGCGCCGAGCAGCTGCACGTCGTACGGCCGCTGGTCGAGGCCGCGGCGGGCGGCCTCGCGGCCGATCGCGCAGATCTCCTGGTAGCCCTCGGCCCGCCCGGCGGCCTCGGTCAGCTCGACGTCGTCGAGCGCCGACAGCTCCTCCTCGCGGGCCTCGATGGCCGGCAGCAGCTTCTCCAGCGGCGCCAGGTCGACCGTCGTTCCCGGGCGCTGGAGGAACCGGCGGAACCTGGTCTTCAACCGTTGCGACACACCCATGAGCGGCAACGGTACGCGACGCAACTGACCTTGGGCGGCCCGCCCGGCCGTTGGGCGCGCCGCCCGAGGCCCGCGATCACGCACCCGCCGCCCGGGACGAATGCCGCGGACGCCGCAGGAAGGGCCGAAACCGCGAGATCACGGGGAAGAGCGGTCAGCCGGTGAGCACCACCTGGAGTTCCTGGCGGCGCCGCTCGGCGAGGTCGGTGAGCAGGGCGGGGGCCTCCTCGAACGGCACCACGGCCGAGACCAGGTGCTTGCGGATCAGGTCCCCGTACGCGCGCAGCAGGTCGATCGTGTCGGCGGAGAGTCGCTCCCGGTCCCAGGTGGGGGCGAGGCCGCGGGGCACCCGGCCGATCTGGGCGCAGCGCAGCGACAGCCCGTTGTGGTGGAACTCCTCGCCGAGCCGGACCGCGTCCGCGCCGGCCTGGTAGAAGGCCAGGTCGATCACGGTGCCCTGCGGGCGGAGCAGGCGCAGCGCCAGGTGCAGCGCCCAGGCCTGGCCCCGGCACTGGAACACCACGTCGGCGCCCCGGTCACCGGCGGTGTGCGCCCAGCGGGTCTTGAGCACCACCGCCGGGTCGTCGGCCTCCGGGTCGAGGGTCTCCAGGCCGAGCGCCTCGGCGACCTCCCGCCGCTGCGGGGTCGGGTCGAGCACCACCACCGAGGCGGCGCCGTGCCGGCGGGCGAACAGCGCGGTGAGCAGGGCCACCACCCCGCTGCCGACCACCGCCACCCGGCGCCCGCGCACCCCGTCGCCGAGCCCGCGCACGTCCGTGCCGTACAGGTCGGCGGCGGCGTGCAGCAGCCCGTTGGCGCAGATCGGCCCCATGTGCGCGACGTAGACGCCGAGCAGCGGATCCAGGTCGTCGGGGAGCGGGACGAACCGCTCGGCGAGCGGGTCGGCGACGTGCCCGGTGCGGTGGCCGTAGGTCATCGCGCCGACGGCGCCGACCCGGACCGCCGGGGTGGCGCTCTCCACCACCTCGGCCACCTGCATGTAGCCCAGCCGGGTGACCGGGTACGGGGTGCTCGCCCCGCCGGGCTGGAACAGCCCCAGGTCGGCGTTCCAGCTGACGTTGAGGTACGGGTTGGTGCCCTTGACGTAGCTCAGCTCGGTGCCGGCGGAGACGCCGCTGTAGAGCGTGCGCACCCGGAAGGTGCCCGGGCGCAGCTCGGCGGCGTCCTGCTCGACCAGTTCCACCCGGCCGGGGCCCGGTACCGTGATCACCTTGTCAGGCATCGACAGTCACCCCCGTGCGCAGGGTCGCCGGGGCGGCCGGGGCGGCCAGCCGGACGGGCGCGCCGGTGCGGGCCGAGTCGGCCACCGCGACCGCCAGCCGCTGGGTGCCCAGCGCCTCGGCGTACGGGACCCGGATGTCGTCGCCGACGCCCCGCACCGCGTCGACGAACGCCCGGTCGACCGCGACCCGCGCGGCGTCCGGGTCGGCGGGGAACCGGCGTTCCCCGTCGCCGTCCCGGACGACCAGGCCGTCCTCGGTCAGCGCCAGGGCCAGCCCGTCGGCGAGGATCTCCAGCCCGGCGCGATGCTTCCAGCCGAGCACGCAGGCGGCGGTCAGCGTGCCGACCGCGCCGCTGGCGAAGCGCAGCGCGGCGGTGGTGACCGAGTCGATGTCCGCCCCGTCGACCGGCGGCGGCGACCCGTCGGCGTAGGCGGTCACCTCGCTCACCTCGCCGGCCAGCACCCGGATCAGGTCCAGCACGTGCGCCGCCTGCTCGACCACCGGACCACCGGACCGGTCCCGCCGCGACCACCAGGCCACCGGGGGGACCTTGTCCAGCCAGGCGCCGGCGACCATCCGCACCGGGCGGTCGGCCAGCAGGCGGCGGGCCTGCTCCACCACCGGCAGGTAGCGCCAGTGGTGTCCGACCGCGGTACGCAGGCCGCGCCGGGCGATCAGCTCGCCGATCCGCTCGGCGGTGGCCAGGTCGACGGCCACCGGCTTCTCCACGAACATCGGCAGCCCGGCGGCGATCACCGCCTCCTCCGCCGGGCCGTGCGCGAACGGCGGGACGCAGACGTACACCGCGTCCGGCCCGGCGGAGAGCAGTTCCTCGACGTCGGCGCAGGCCCGCGTGTCGTACGCGGCGGCCAGGTCCGCGGCGGCCGCCGGCAGCACGTCGGTCACCCCGATCAGCTCGACGTCGGCGAAGCCGCCGAGCACCCGGGCGTGGCGTTGCGCCACCCCACCGGCTCCTACCAGTCCCACCCGGCACGTGCGCATCCAAGCCCCTCCCGCCCACGGTTCACACTCTTGAGGTGAGCACTCCCCGCGGGTCGGCGCAATCAAACGTTCACGACCCGGGAACCCCCGGATGTCACGTTCGTGATCAGGCTGTCGGGGATGATCCGGTTAGCGCGTGGTGGGAAGTGGGAAAACCCTCCCTGGATTTTCCGCCTCGATCAGGGGGTGCCTGTGCGGAATACGGAATCGACGGTTTCGCCGGTGGTGGAGGCGTGGGCCACCTACCGGACGACGTCAGCGGCCGACTGGCCGGCGCGGCGGCTGCTGCGCGCCAAGGGTGACACCCGGGTCAGCGTGGTGCTGCCGGCCCGTAACGAGGAGGCCACGGTCGGCGCCATCGTGTCGACCATCCGGGAGCACCTGGTGGACCGGGTGCCGCTGGTCGACGAGCTGATCGTGGTCGATTCCCGGTCGACCGACCGCACCGCCCAGGTGGCCCGGGCCGCGGGCGCCGAGGTGGTCAGCCAGGACGCGATGACCCGGGGACTGCCCCGGCTGACCGGCAAGGGCGACGCGCTCTGGGCCGGGCTCGCCGCCGCCGAGGGGGACGTGGTGGCCTTCGTCGACGCCGATCTGCGGGAGTTCCGCCCGCACTTCGTGACCGGGCTGATCGGCCCGCTGCTGACCGACCCGTCGGTCGACTTCGTCAAGGGGTTCTACCACCGGCCGCTGGTCGGCACGGCCGGGGTGGAGGCCGACGGCGGCGGCCGGGTGACCGAGCTGATGGCCCGGCCGGTGCTCAACCTGTTCTGGCCGGAGCTGGCCGGCTTCGTGCAGCCGCTGGCCGGCGAGTACGCCGGCCGCCGGGAGGTGCTGGAACAGGTCCCCTTCGTCTCCGGCTACGGCGTGGAGACGGCCATGCTGATCGACCTGCTGGACCTGGTCGGGCTGGACGCGCTGGCCCAGGTGGACCTCGGCGAGCGCAAGCACCGCCACCAGGACACCGCGGCGTTGGGGCGGATGTCGGCCCAGATCATGCTCACCGCGTGGTCGCGGTTGCAGCGGCGGGGCTGGGCCAGCCCCGGCGCCATGCCCGCCGCGCTGCTCACCCAGTTCCGGCGGGGCGGCTCGGAGGCGCTGCCGAACCTGGAGCGGGAGATCGTGGTCAGCGACGTCTCCATCGAGGAGCGCCCGCCGCTGGCGCAGCTGCGGCACCGGGTGCCGCGTCGCCGGGTGGCGGCGTGAGGCCCCGGCCGGCCGGCGGCCCGCCGGCAGCGGCGAATCCGGGTCCCGACGCGGGACTGGAGGCGGCGCGATGAGCCTCACCGTGCTGATGAACGCCGGGCCGTGGCTGTCCGTGCCACCGCCGGGCTACGGCGGCATCGAGAACGTGATCGCCACTCTGGTGCCGGAGCTGCGCCGGCTCGGCGTACGGGTGGTGCTCGCCTCGGTCCAGACCAGCACGCTGCCGGTCGACGAGCTGGTGTCGGTGTTTCCCGACGGGCAGTTCCCGCAGCTGCAGCGGCCGTACAACCAGGTCTGCGGGGTGGCCCAGGCGCACCTGGGCGGCGTGGTCCGGGCGCTGCGCTCGCGCGACGACATCGACCTGGTGCACGACCACGTGGAGGCGGTCGGGCTGGCCACCCTCGCCGCGATGGGACCGGACGCCCCGCCCGCGCTGCACACCCTGCACTGGGACCTGGCCAAGCACCCGGCGCTCTACGGCACCTTCGACGGCGGCGACCGGGTCCGGGTCAACGGCGTCTCCGCCGCCCAGCTGGCCCGGGCGCCCGAGGCGCTGCGGGCGCACTCGGTCGGGCACGTGCACCTGGCCACCCCGCTGGCGGTCGGCGCCGACCGCCGGCCCACCGCGGGCAAGGGCGACTACGCGCTCATCCTCGGCCGGATCAACCCCGGCAAGGGGCAGGACCTGGGCGCCCGGCTGGCGCAGCGGGTTGGCGTGCCGCTGGTGCTGGCCGGCCCGGTCGGCCCGTACCACCGGCCGGCGGACCTGGCCGCCGCCGGCGACGAGGCCCGGCAGAACCCGGACGTCCGGTTCTTCCTGGACGAGGTGGCCCCGCACGTGGACGGCGACCTGGTCCGCTGGGTCGGCACGGTGGCCGGGCAGGAGCGGGACGACCTGCTCGCCGGGGCCCGGGCCACGCTGTTCCCGCTGCGCTGGGAGGAGCCCGGCGGCACCGCGGTGGTCGAGTCGCTCGCGCTCGGCACGCCCGTGGTGGCGACCGCCCGGGGCTGCCTGCCGGAGCTGATCGAGCACGGCCGCACCGGCCTGCTCACCAAGGACGAGGAGGAGCTGGGCGAGCTGCTGCTGGCGGCCAGCCTGCTCGACCCGGGCGAGTGCCGGCGGGAGGCCGCCGTCCGGTTCACCCCGGCGGTGATGGCGCGGGAGTACGTGCGCCTCTACGACCAGGTCCGCCGGCGCGTACCGGCCCGCCACCTGCAACCGGCCTGACCGGCCCCGTACGGCCACCCGGCCGGGTCCCGCCGCGCGGGGCCCGGCCGGCGGGTTTGCCGGCACCGTGAGTGGGTAGCCGCACGGCTCTGCACCGCCGCACGGAGGGAGTCCGCGGTGACCGGTCCGATGGCGCACTCGCGCGCCCGATCCAACCCGGCCGACGGCAAGGCCCCGGTCCGCCGAGCCGCCACCATCGTGTCCTGGGTCTTCGTCCTCGTCGGCCTGCTCGGGTTCGTCCCCGGCATCACCAGCAACTACGGCGACCTGGGGTTCGCCGGTCACCAGTCGGACGCGATGCTGCTCGGGGTGTTCCAGGTCTCGGTGCTGCACAACCTCGTGCACCTGCTGTTCGGGGTGGTCGGGTTGGCGCTGGCCCGGACGATCGCCGGCGCCCGGACGTACCTGATCGGCGGTGGCGCGATCTACCTCGTGCTCTGGCTCTACGGCCTGGTGGTCGACCACGACAGCGGGGCGAACTTCATCCCGCTCAACAATGCCGTCAACTGGCTGCACCTCTTCCTCGGCGTCGGCATGATCGCGCTGGGCCTGCTGACCACCCGCGGCGCCGCCCGCCGCTGACCGGCGGCTTCGATCGGCTGACGGGCTGGCGACACCGCGACGCCAGGCCGCCGCCGACGACGAGCCACGTGACGGTCGTCGCGGCGGCGGCCGGTCCCGTTTGACCGACCGCGCGCCCGGGTAGTTGCCAGTCCTGCGGACGAGACTCGAACGAGGGCGGAGATGTCGAGCCGGATCAGCTGCGAGGTGCGCGACGGGTCGCCGACCGTCGTCCGGCTCGTCGGCGACCTGGATCTGACCACCATGCGCTCGGTGCATCGTGTGCTGGACCGGTGCCTGACCACCCAGCCGGACGCGCTGGTGGTCGACCTCACCGACGTCGTGGTCCACGACCGGCTCGCCCTGTCGGTGTTCGCCGCCGCCGCCCGGCAGGCCGCCGACTGGCCGGCCGTCCCGCTGGTGCTCTGCGCACCGTCGCCCGAGACGGCCGCCTGGCTGGCCGAGTCGACCACCTGCCGGGTGGTGCCGGTCCGCCGGGACTGCGACGAGGCGGCCCGGGCGGCCGGCGCCGCGGCGGCCCCTCGGCTGCGGGCCCGGCTGGAGCCGGCGGCGGAGGCCTGCCGGCGGGCCCGGGAACTGGTCGCCCACGCCTGCGCCCGGTGGAACCTGCCGGACGCGGTCGGCCCGGCCTCGGTGGTCCTCTCCGAGCTGGTCGGCAACGTGGTCCGGCACGCGGGCACGCCGATGCAGGTCACCCTCACGCTGCGTCGGCCCTGGCTGCACCTGGCCGTGGTCGACGGCAGCCGGGACGCCGCCCGGCCCGGTACGCCGGATTTGCAGGCCGAGGGCGGCCGTGGGCTGATGCTGGTGCGCGAGCTGACCCAGCGCTGGGGCAGCGTGCCGGCCGGGGAGGGAAAGGTCGTCTGGGCCACCCTGCCCGTGAATTGACCGAAATTACCGCCTTCGCCTGGTTACATGGACGGAGGGGCGGGTAGCCACGCCCGTCCTTTCTGTCGTCAGGCGGGGTGAGAGTCAATGCCCAGACGGGTCACCACGGAACCACGCGACCGCGGACCGGCCATCCTGGCGCCGGCCCAGTTCGGCGGCTACCCGGGACCGCTACGCAAGGCGATCCCAGGCGGCAAACTGATCCGGTTCCTGGCCACCACCGACCACAAGCAGATCGGCCTGCTCTACCTGCTCACGTCGTTTCTGTTCTTCCTCGCCGCCGGCATCGAGGCGATGCTGATCCGGGCCGAACTGGCCCGGCCCGGCCTGCAGTTCCTCTCCTCGGAGCAGTACAACCAGCTGTTCACCTCGCACGGCGCGGTGATGCTGCTGCTGTTCGCCACCCCGGCGGCGTTCGGGTTCGCCAACTACATCGTGCCGATCCAGATCGGCGCGCCGGACGTGTCGTTCCCCCGGCTCAACGCCCTCGCCTACTGGCTCTACCTCTTCGGCGGGCTGATGGTGATGGCGGGCTTCCTCACCCCGCAGGGCACGGCAGACTTCGGCTGGACCGCCTACACCCCGTTGAGCAGCGCGGAACACTCCCCCGGCGTCGGCGCCAACATGTGGGTGATGGGCCTGGTGATCTCCGGGTTGGGCACCATCCTCGGCGCGGTCAACCTGATCGCCACCATCCTGACCCTGCGCTCGCCCGGCATGACCATGTTCCGGATGCCGATCTTCACCTGGAACATGCTCTTCACCAGCGTCCTGGTCATCCTGGTGTTCCCGCTGCTCGCGGCGGCGTTGCTGGGGTTGATGGCCGACCGGCTGCTCAACGCCCACGTCTACGATCCCGCGACCGGCGGGCCGATGATCTGGCAGCACCTGTTCTGGTTCTTCGGCCACCCCGAGGTGTACATCATCGCGCTGCCGTTCTTCGGCATCATCACCGAGATCATTCCGGTCTTCTCGCGCAAGCCGATCTTCGGCTACACCGGTCTGGTGCTCGCCACCGCCGCCATCACGGTGCTGTCGATGACCGTGTGGGCGCACCACATGTTCGCCACCGGTCAGGTGCTGCTGCCCTTCTTCAGCATCCTCAGCTATCTGATCGCGGTGCCCACCGGAGTGAAGTTCTTCAACTGGATCGGCACCATGTGGAAGGGCCAGATCACCTTCGAGACGCCGATGCTCTTCGCGATCGGCTTCCTGGTCACCTTCCTCTTCGGAGGGCTCACCGGCGTGCTGCTGGCCAGCCCGCCGGCGGACTTCCACACCCACGACACCTACTTCGCGGTGGGGCACTTCCACTACGTGCTCTTCGGCACCGTGGTGTTCGCGCTCTTCGGCGGCTTCTACTTCTGGTGGCCGAAGATGACCGGGCGACTGCTCGACGAGCGGCTCGGCAAGGCCCACTTCTGGACCATGTTCCTCGGCTTCCACGGCACCTTCCTGGTGCAGCACTGGCTGGGCAACGAGGGTTTCCCCCGCCGGTACGCCGACTACCTGCCCAGCGACGGGTTCACCGCGCTGAACACCGTCTCCAGCATCTCCGCCTTCGTCCTCGGCGCCTCCACCCTCTTCTTCATCTGGAACGCCTGGAAGTCCTGGCGGTACGGCGCGAACGTGACGGTGGACGACCCGTGGGGCTTCGGCAACTCCCTCGAATGGGCCACCACCTGCCCGCCGCCGCTGCGCAACTTCGACCGGATGCCCCGGATCCGCTCCGAGCGGCCCGCCTTCGACGCCAAGTACGGCCCGCTCGTCGCCGACCTCGGCCGGGACCTGCCGCAGCGCACCACCAAGCCGCCGCAGGAATTCACCGAGGAGCTGCACCGGGAGACGCACCTGCCCGAGTCGCCGGCCGCCGAGGGCGCGCACGGTGCTCGGGAGGCGGTTGCGTACCAGCCGGCACCGCAGTCCGGGGCGCGGCCGGTCGACGTGCCGGAGCCGGAGGACGTCCGTCGACCCAGCTTCGAGGAGACCGACGCGCCGGAGGGGCCTCCACCTCCGCAGCGGTCCGAGGCGAGCAAGCGGTGGCGACACCCGCGCAGGCACGACGACAACCCGGAGGACTGACGGGCCTCGTACACGAGCGGGGGGCCGGCGCATCCGCGCCGGCCCCCCGCTCGTGGTTGCTTGCCTGCCGGTCAGCCGTCCCGGCCCGGGGACAGGCCGGCCGCGGTGAGCGAGCGGCGCACCGCGGGCTGCACCCGGGTCAGCCGCAGCGGCACCCCGGTGCGGGCGGCGGCCTCCCGGCCGGCCATCAGCGCGGCGATCCCGCCGGCGTCGAACCCGCCCGCGCCGACCAGGTCCACCACCACCTCGGCGGGCTGGCCGGTGACCGCCTCCAGCATGGCCCGGCGCAGTTGGTCGGCGCCGTCCCGGTCGACCTCGCCGCCGACCTCGACCACCACCCGGTCGCCGTTCTGCTTCACCGAGATCCGGGTGCGGCCCGGATCCGGCTCCGCGGCGCCGTTCTGCCAGGGCGGCGGCGCATCGGCGAGCATCGCCTGGCGCAGCCAGGTCAGCGCCCGGGACAGCAGCCGGGACACGTGCATCTGGGAGATGCCGAACCGGGCGGCGATCTCGGCCTGCGTCTGGTTGCCGTAGAAGCGCATGGCCAGGATCCGCCGTTCCCGCCAGGGCAGCCGGTGCAGCAGTCCGCTCACCGTCACCCGGTCGTCGACCGATTCCAGCGCGTTGTCCGACTCCCCCACCAGGTCGCCGAACTCGGCGGAGCTCTCCCCGCCGACCGGCGCGTTCAGCGAGGCCGGACTGTAGCCGGCGGCCGACTCCAGCGCGGCGAGGATCTCCTCCTCCGGGGTCTCCAGCCGGGCGGCCAGCTCCGCCACGGTCGGCGCCCGGGACAGCTCGCTGGTCAGCGCCGCGGTGGCCTGCCCGACCTCGAGGATCAGGTCGCGCAGCCGGCGCGGCACGTGCACGCCCCAGGTGCGGTCCCGGAAGTGCCGCTTGATCTCGCCGACGATGGTGATCGCCGCGTACGCGGTGAACGACCCCCGTTCCGGGTCGTACCGGTCGACCGCGTTGACCAGTCCCAGCCGGGCGACCTGCTCCAGGTCCTCCAGCGGCTCGCCCCGCCCCCGGTACCGGCGAGCCAGCCGGCCGGCGAACGGCAGGGCGAACCGGACCAGGTCGTCGCGGGCCTCCTGCCGTCGCTCCGGCGGCAGTCCCTCGATCCGCGCCGCGTACGCCATCGCCGCCGCGTCGAGGTCCTCCAGACCCCGGTCGGTGGGTGGTGGTGTGGTCGTGCCGGTCTGTCCGAACATCCGCGCCTCCCTCAGGAAGGTCCCCCGCCCGGATTTGGGAAACCGGTCGTGCGCGTGGTCGGACCACGCACCGGGCCGGAAGTGGGTTACGTGACTGGGGTGCCAGCGGGCGCCGCACTACGCGGCGTGATCAGGCCGTCGCAGCCAGCGGTGTTCCCGCTCCGTAGGTACTCAATCACGGGATCCCCGGTTCGCGAGGATGTTTCGCCGGGCCGGCCTCAACAGACCAGCAGGCCGTGCGGGGTGCCGCCGGCACGGAGCGCGGCGAGCGCCGCCGGCACGGCCATCGGCGGCGGCACCGGCAGGTCGTACGGCTGGGCGCGCAGCACCTCGGTGGCCCGCCGGGTGGGTACCGCGGTGACCGGATAGCCGCGGGCGGTCGGCCGGTCCAGCGCCCGCCGGCGACGGCCGAACCCGGCGACCGCCAGCCACTGCGGCAGCCCGGCCAGCGCCGGCGAGCGGACGCCCGGCGGCTCGGGCAGCACGTCCACCGAGCTGAACGGCTCGCTGCCGGCCAGCCACCACTCCGCCCCCTCGACGCTGCGCCGGGTGGCGTTCTCGCACCAGTACGGCACCAGCCCGGCGCGGACCACCTGCCACGGGTCGAGCAGCCGCCCGCACTCCACCACCAGCCGGTCGCCGGTCTTGCCGGCCGCCCGCAGCCAGCCCCGGTACAGGTCGGCGGTGGCCGCGCTGAGCGCCTCCGGCCGGGGGAACAGCACCCGGTGCAGCGGATGCCCGTGCCGGCCGGTCCACTCCCGGGCGCTGAGCTCGAAACCGGACTCCACGACGTGTTCGGCGTAACCGGTCGGCGAGGTGACCTCGGGCGGCTCCCAGTGCGCGCCGTCCCCGCCCGCCGAGCGGAGCACCTGGCGCAGCGCGTGGCTGTCCGGGTGGAAGTCCACCGGGTCCAGGCCGCTGGCCGGGCAGCCGACCTGGAAGCTGTGCCCGGGTGCCGAGTCGAGCACCGGCCAGGTGCGCGCGTCGCGCAGCAGCAGCACCGGCGCGCCCGGCGCCAGCCGGTCGGCCAGGAACCACCGGTAGGCCTCCGGCAGCGCCTGCCAGCGGGCCGCCAGCGCCACCGTCGCGCCGGCCAGCGCACCCCGGCTGGCCGGGCAGTGCACCTGGCGTACGTGCAGGTCGGCGTTACCGGCGAGCAGCCGGGCGGCGAGCGCGGCGCCGTGGTCCAGGGCGGCCTTGGGCCGGTCCACCGCGCCCTGCGCCCAGTGCACGGTCATCTCGAAGCCGGCGGGCAACCAGGGCACGCCCAGCGCGACCGCCAGGTGCGCCGCCGCGCCGTGCGGCGAGCCGATCAGCACCCCCGGGTAGCGCCGCCGCGGGTACTGGCCGACGAACCAGGCGGCCACCCGGGCCGCTTCGACCTCGGCCGTCTGCCCGCAGGTCAGGGCGACGCGGCCGGCGGCCCGGTTCGCCACCGCCCGGCGGACCGGCTCGGGGGCGCCGGTGAACCGGGACAGCGGGCCGACGTGTCCGAGATCGGCACAGTCCACCCCGCGCAGGGCCCGGGCGGTGGCGCCGACCAGGATCCGCGCGGCGCTGCCGGGCGTCACGACCCGGTCGCCGGTCAGTCCGGCGCCCTCGGCCGTGAGCCCCTCGTGCACCTTGTGCACCGGCCCCACCTTGCCTCGATCGCTCACCACGCGGCCCGGCTTCCCGTCCCGATGCGGTTCAAACGGGGCATCCCCCACCGGGCGGGAGCAATCCGGTGATCTTCCGGCCCAGCGCCGTCCCGGACGGTTGGCTCCGTCCCGGCCCGCGCGTCCCGGCTGGGCCGGCCGTCCCGGGTGGCGCTGACGTCCCGGGTGGGCGCGGCGTCCCGCGGGTTTCACGCCGGGTTTCGCGCCGGGATTCGCGCCGGGATTCGCGCCGGGATTCGCCCGGGTTTCACGCCGGGTTTCACGCCGGCCGGGAGGGGCACTTGACGCCCCATGCGCGAGGACCAGGACACTCCCCCGGCCGCCACGATCACCCCGTACCAGGACGGCCCGCTGCTGGTGCGGGGCGACTTCGCCCTGGTCACCCCGGACGGGCGGACCATCGACGCCCGCCGCGGCACGGTCGCCCTGTGCCGCTGCGGCAAGTCGGCGCTGAAGCCCTTCTGCGACGGCACCCACAAGGCCATCGGCTTCCGCGCCGGCACCGACCGCGAATCCTGAAGCCCCCCGGGTGGTCAGGCTACGGCGGGCAGTGGGGGTGGGG
>NZ_QGSW01000188.1:0-16668 GCF_003176715.1 Micromonospora sp. S4605 | reverse complement strand
GGCTGCCGCGGCGGGCCTGGCGCCGTCCCCGGCGACCCCGGCCGCCCCGACCGAGCGGCGCCGGGGCGGGCGGCGCCGGCGCGGCGGCGAGGACCTCACCGTCCCGGAGGCCGAGTTCACCTCCTACTACGGCCGGCCGGTGCTGAAGCCCCCGGTGTGGAAGTGGGACATCGCGGCGTACCTGTTCACCGGCGGTCTGGCGGCCGGTTCGTCGCTGCTGGCCGCGGGCGGTCAGCTGACCGGCCGGCCGGCGCTGCGTCGGGCCGGGCGGGTCGCCGCGCTGGCGGCGGTCGGCGCCAGCACCGGCTTCCTGATCCATGACCTGGGCCGGCCGGCCCGGTTCCACCACATGCTGCGGGTGGCCAAGCCGACCTCGCCGATGTCGGTGGGCACCTGGATCCTCGCCGCGTTCGGCCCGGCCGCCGGCGTGGCGGCGGTCGCCGAGGCCGCGCCCTGGCTGCCCGGGAACGGTCTGCCCGGGCTGGTCCGGCGGGTGCTGCCACCGGTGGGGCACGCCGCCGGCCTGGCCGCCGCGGCGACCGCACCGGCGCTGGCCACGTACACCGGGGTGCTGCTGGCCGACACGGCCGTGCCGTCCTGGCACGAGGCGTACCCGGAGCTGCCGGTGGTCTTTGCGGGCAGCGCCCTGGCCAGCGGCGCCGGGGTGGGTCTGCTCGCCGCGCCGCCCGGGCAGGCCGGGCCGGCGCGGCGGATGGCGGTCGCCGGGGCGGCGCTGGAACTGTACGGCTCGCACCGGGTGGAGACCCGGCTCGGGCTGCTCAGCGAGCCGTACCGGATCGGCCGGGCGGGCCGGCTGCTGCGGGCCGGGCGGGCGCTGACCGCGGCCGGGGTGGCCGGTGCGGTCCTCGGCGGGCGCAGCCGGACGGTCGCCGCGCTCTCCGGCGCGGCGCTGCTGGCCGCGTCGGTGGCGACCCGGTTCGGCATCTTCTACGGCGGCGTCGCCTCGGCGAGGGATCCGAAGTACACGGTGGTGCCGCAACGCGAACGGTTGGCCCGGGCCGCGGGGGAGGGCTGACCCTTCTCCGCGCGGCCCCGCCGCCGCTGTGGTCAAATGCTCCGTGGAGGCGTTCAGGCGGCTGGTGCCCCTCCCGGTCTTCAAAACCGGTGTGGTCCGGGACCCGGGCCAGGCGGGTTCGATTCCCGTCCGTCTCCGCCAAGCAGCGGGGAGATGACGTGACAGGGGACGGCGGCGCCGATCCGCGGCGGCGGGTGCCGCGCACCGACGCGCTGCTCGCCGACCCCGCGCTGGCCGCCGCCACCGGCACGTTCGGCCGGGACCGGGTCAAGGCCGCCGTCCGCCGCGCCCAGGAGCGGGCCCGGCGCGGCGAGCTCAGCCCCGACGAGGTACGCGACGCCGCGCTCGCCGCGCTGCCCGCGGCGGCACCCCGGGCGGTGCTGAACGCCACCGGGGTGGTGCTGCACACCAACCTGGGCCGGGCCGCGCTGTCGCCGGCCGCGGTCGCCGCGGTGGTCGCGGCCGCCGGACACACCGATGTGGAACTCGACCTGCGCATCGGCCGGCGGGCGCGGCGTGGCCGGGACGCTCTGGACGCCCTCGCGGCCGCGGTGCCGGACGCCGGTGCGGTGCACGTGGTGAACAACGGCGCGGCGGCGCTGGTGCTGGCCGCCACCGCGCTGGCCGCCGGCGGCGAGATCGTGGTCAGCCGGGGCGAGCTGGTGGAGATCGGCGACGGGTTCCGGCTGCCGGACCTGCTGGAGAGCACCGGCGCCCGGCTGCGCGAGGTGGGCACCACCAACCGCACCACGCTGGCCGACTACGCCGTCGCGATCGGCCCGCGGACCGGTTTTGTGCTGAAGGTGCATCCGTCGAACTTCCAGGTCACCGGCTTCACCTCGGCGGTGCCGGTGCGCGCCCTGGCCACCCTGGGCGTGCCGGTGGTGGCCGACATCGGCTCCGGGCTGCTCGCCCCGGATCCGCTGCTGCCCGACGAGCCGGACGCGGCGAGCACCCTGCGCGCCGGCGCGGCGCTGGTCACCGCCAGCGGCGACAAGCTGCTCGGCGGCCCGCAGGCCGGGCTGCTGCTCGGCGCCGCCGACCTGGTCGAGCGGCTGCGCCGGCACCCGCTCGCCCGGGCGCTGCGGGTGGACAAGCTGACCCTGGCCGCGCTGGCCGCCACCGTGGGTGACCCGGACACCCCGACCCGGGCGGCGCTGCACGCGGACGCCGGCGCCCTGCGGGAGCGGACCGAACGGTTGCGCGACCGGCTCGCCGCCGACGGCTGCAAGGCCGAGGTGGTGCCGGCCGCCGCGGTGGTCGGTGGCGGCGGCGCCCCCGGCGTGGAGCTGGACTCGTGGGCGTTGAGCCTGCCCGAGCGGTACGCCGAGCCGCTGCGCACCGGCGACCCGCCGGTGCTCGGCCGGGTGGTGCGCGGCCGGCTGCTGCTGGACCTGCGCTGCGTGCCCGCCGACGCCGACGACGCGGTGCGGGCCGCCGTGCTGCGGGTGCCGGGGGACGGCTGAGCCATGTGGGTGGTGGCCACCGCCGGGCACGTGGACCACGGCAAGTCGACGCTGGTGCGGGCGCTGACCGGGATGGAACCGGACCGGTGGGCCGAGGAGCGCCGCCGGGGCATGACCATCGACCTCGGGTTCGCCTGGACCACGCTGCCGTCCGGCGGGACGGTCGCGTTCGTCGACGTGCCCGGGCACGAACGGTTCGTGCCGAACATGCTCGCCGGGGTCGGTCCGGTGCCCGCCGCGCTGGTCGTGGTGGCCGCCGACGAGGGCTGGATGCCGCAGTCCGCCGAGCACCTGGCGGCGCTGGACGCGCTCGGGGTGTCGTACGGCCTGCTGGTGGTGACCCGCGCGGACCTGGCCGATCCGGGGCCGGCGCTGGCCCGGGCCCGGGCGGAGCTCGCCGTGACCTCGCTCGGCGCGGTGGAGGCGGTGGGGGTCAGCGCGGTCACCGGCGCGGGCCTGCCCGAGCTGCGGGCGGCGCTGGACCGGCTGGCGGCCAGGCTGCCGGCGCCGGCGGCGGACGCGCCGGTGCGGCTCTGGGTGGACCGCTGCTTCACCGTGCGGGGCAGCGGCACCGTGGTCACCGGCACCCTCGGCGCCGGCCGGCTGCGGGTCGACGACGAACTGGAACTCGCCGCCACCGGGGAGCCGGTGCGGGTGCGCGGCCTGCACCGCCTCGGCGTCGCCGCGGCGCGGGTCGACGCGGTTGCCCGGGTGGCGGTGAACCTGCGCGGCGTTCCGCGCGATCGGCTGGCCCGCGGCGACGCGCTGCTCACCCCCGGCCGGTTCCGGCTGACCGACCTGCTGGACGTGCGGCTCGCCGGTGACCCGGCCGCCGACCTGCCGGCCACCCTCACCCTGCACGTCGGCTCCGCCGCGGTGCCGGCCCGGGTGCGCCCGCTCGGTCCGGACACCGTCCGGCTGCGGCTGGCCCGCCCGCTGCCGCTGCTGATCGGCGACCGGGCACTGCTGCGCGACCCGGGTCGCCACCACGTCGCGGGCGGGGTGACCGTGCTGGACGTGGCGCCCCCGCCGCTGGCCCGTCGCGGCGCGGCGGCGGCCCGCGCCGCGGTGCTGGCCGGGCTGGACGGCCGACCAGACCTGGCCGGTGAACTGCGCCGCCGCCGGCTGGCCCGGGTCACCGACCTGGTCCGCACCGGGGTCGAGGTCACCGCCCGGCCGGTCGCCGGGGACTGGCTGGCCGACCCGGAGCACTGGCGGCAGCTCGCGGTCCGCCTCGGCGAGGAGGTCACCCGGTACGGCCGAAAACATCCGCTGGAGCCGGGCGCGCCGGTGGAGCTGCTCCGGCGGCGCCTGGAACTGCCCGACCGGGCGCTGGTCGAGGCCCTGGTCCGGCCGCCGCTGCGGCTGCGCGCCGGGCGGGTCACCGCGTCCGCCGCCGACGCGCTGCCCGAGCCGGTGGCCCGCGCCGTGGCCCGGATCCGCGCCGAGTACGCCGACCGCCCGTTCCGCGCCCCGGAGGCCGCCGACCTGGCCGACCTCGGTCTCGGCCCGCGCGAGATCGGCGCCGCGGTGCGCGCCGGGGCGCTGCTGCGGCTGGCCGAGAACGTGGTGCTGCTGCCCGGCGCCGCCGACGAGGCGGTGCGGGTGCTGGCCGGGCTGCCGCAGCCGTTCACGCTCAGCGCCGCCCGGCGCGCGCTGGACACCACCCGGCGGGTCGCCGTGCCGCTGCTGGAGCTGCTGGACCGGCGCGGCGCCACCCGCCGGCTGCCCGACGACGCCCGGATCGTGGTCGCCGCCAGCGGCTGAGGCCGCCTGGCGCGGGTGCCGGGGCCGGCCGTCCGGTCGGGGCGCAAGGTGGCCCATCGGGGCGGGCCGGTCACTTAGCGTGTCGGCATGGACCCTTCCGCGGTCTGGCGGGACCGGCAGCACAAGTGGCGGATCGAGGCGTACCGGGCGCCCGACCTGCGGTTCGCCGTCTTCGCCACCAACGGCACCACCGAGTCGGCGCCGCTGTGGCTGTTCGGGATGTCGGCGCTGGCCCGCTGGCTGATGTCGCACAAGATCTCGCTGGACGACCTGGAGGTCGACTGAACGCCCGATCGGGGGAATACGCCGGAAAAGCCCGATACGCTGCTGTTCTCGCCGGTACCGTGCGGTACGTGAAGGACCGAGGAATGCGTACCTTTCTCACGGTGCTCGCCGGGCTCGCGGTGATCTACTTCGGCACCACCGGCCGCAGCCCGGAGGAGGGCGGCGGGGTCACCGGCGGCCTCGTGGTGCTGGCCCTGCTGGCGGCCCTGCTGGTCTGGCACCTCACCAAGCCGGGGAACACGCCGACGAAGTGAGCGCGGTCAGCGGGCGCCGGCGGCGGTGCGGCTGACCTCGCCGGCGGACTCCTCACCGAGCGCGACCCGGACCAGCGCCGAGGCGAGCCGGCCGAACTCGGCTGCGCCGACCAGCCCGGCCAACCGGTCCGGCGAGGCGGGCAGGCCGAGCCGCTTCGCCCCGGCCAGCGCGCGCCGGTCGGCGTACGGGCGCACGTCGGGCCAGACCGTCTGCGCCTCGCGCAGGAAGATGTCCGCCCCGGTGGGGCCGATGCCGGGGAACTCGGTGAGCCGCCGGCGCAGCCCGGCCGGGTCGCCGTCGGCCTCCCGGTGCAGCCGGCGCAGGTCGCCGCGCCAGCGGTCCAGGCAGAGCCGGGCCCCGGTGCCGAGCATCGTCGAGGTCCGCTCGTCGTAGCGGCGGTAGTGGCCGCGGCCCAGCGCGTCCACCCGGTCCTGCCAGCTGGCCGCCTCCATCGCCTGCGGCGTGCGGTAGCCGGCGGCGAACAGCTCCCGGGCCGCGGCCACCGCGACCTGGGCCCGGATCCGGGTGCTCAGCAGCGTGGCGAGCACCAGCAGCTGGTAGAGCGGGGCCGGCCGGTCGGCCAGCCGGATGCCGGCCTCCTCGGCGTACGTGCGTCCCCGCCGGTCCAGCAGGACCCGCGCCACGGTCCGGTCGTCGCCCATCTGCCGGGGGTACCCGGTCTGCGGCCGGTCACCCCCGGCCGAGCGTTGCGGCTGCGGCATGGCACCTGCGGCGGCGGGTAAGCCGCGGGGGAGGCGGCGCCGGCCGGGTGCCGTCCGGCGGAAGGAGACAGTTGTGGTCAACCCGCAGCAGGAGGAGCTCCGGCGCAACGACAAGGGCGCCACGAGCCAGTACAGCAAGGGCCCACAACCGACCGGTCATCCCCGCAACCGGGGCACGTCGAAGGGGGACGCCGGGCGTCCGGTGCCGAAGGGACAGGTCTCGCCGTACGGCCCGGCCGGGGAGCCGGTGGCCGACGACGAGAGCGGCGGGCGGGGCTGACTCAGCCCCGCCCGTCGGGCGGCCGCAGCCGGTTCCAGGTGGCTGCGGCCGTCAAGCCGTACGCCAGGTGCGGCACCAGGTCGGCGATCCAGTCCGAGCGGCGCCAGGTGCGCGGGTCGGTCACGCCGAGCATGGTCATCCCGCCGTCGGAGAGGGTCATCACGCCCCCGCCGAGCACACCGGTGGCCAGTGGCAGGGGTTGCCGGCGGCCGCGGGTGAGCAGCGCGAAGCCGACCGCGGCGGCGATCCCCGCGCCGTAGCCGAGCAGTGGCCCGAGGCCCGAGCGGCGGTTGGCCGCCCGGTCCCCGGACCCGAGGTCGACGTGCGCCACCCCGGCCAGCCGGCCGGCGCTCTCCTCCGGCGTGCTGCTCGCCGGGCGCCCGCGGACCACCATGTCCAGGTAGCTCACGATGTTCAGCGCGGTGCTGCCGACCGCCCCGACGATCACTCCGTCGGCCAGGCTGGTCCGGCTCACTTCGGGTCTCCGGGCTCGCGCTCACCCTTGGGTCCGTACGTCCGCTCGCCGCGTACGACGCCCCGCTGTCCCCGATCCTCCTGCAGGATCCGGTTGGCCACCTGGTTGGCCTTGCGGTCCGGCACCCGGCGTCCGGAATCGTCGATCGCGTCGCGGATCCGCGCGCGCTGCTTGTCGTACGCGTTGCTGCCCGGCCGTGGTCCTGGCATCGCTGCCTCCTCCGGTCGCTGTCGCCCGTCGGCGTACCGGGTGCGTCTACCCGTCTGCGGGCGGGCCAACCCCGGCTCAGCGGGGCGCGCGGACCACCGCGACCGGGCAGTCGGCGTGGTGCAGCACCGCCTGGCTCACCGAGCCCAGCAGCAATCCGGTGAACTCCCCGCGCCCCTGCCGGCCGACCACCACCAGCTGGGCCTGCCGGGAGGCGTCGGTGAGCACCGGCGCCGGGCGGCCGCGGACGGTGCGCCGGGTGATCGGCACGTCGGGCCAGCGGTCGGCGAGCCCGGCCGTCACCTCGGCGACCAGCCGTTCCTCCTCGGTGCGCAGCTCGCTGTCGTCGTAGACCAGCGGCTGCATGTCGCCGGGGCCGGTGGAGACCGGGTGCCGGTAGGCGTGCAGGGCGAGCACCTCGGCGCCGCGTACCGACGCCTCCTCGACGGCGAACTCCGCGGCGAGCCGGGACATCTCGGAGCCGTCCACCCCGACCACGATCGGCCCGTCGGCGCGGTCGGTGCCGCGGGCGACCAGCACCGGGCAGTCGGCGTAGGAGGCGACCTGGACCGCCACCGAGCCGACCAGCAGCGCGGAGAAGCCGCCGAGGCCCCGGTCGCCGAGCACGATCATCGCGGCGGCCGGCGACTCGCCGAGCAGCACCGCCGCCGCCTCCCCGTCGATGATCTCGCCGGAGATCCGCAGCCCGGGCACCGCCGCCTCGGCCTCGGCCACCGCCTCGGCGACCAGCCGTTCGGCCTGCTCCCGCAGTCCGCTGCCCGGTGGTCCGCCCGCCGGGGGCTGCAGGGGGACGTGCAGCAGCGGCCAGATGAAGCCGTGCACGATCCGCAGCGGCCGGTTGCGCCGGTCGGCCTCGGCCGCCGCCAGGCGTACGGCCCGCAGCGCCGACTGCGAGCCGTCCACGCCGACCACCACGGCAGCGCCGTTCGCCGAGTTCACCGTCCACCTCCCACCGGTTCCGGGTCAGTATCGCGGCCGGTGGCGGGCCGGCGGGGCGATACCGCCCAGGACGTCCGGTCGGTACGCTGGCGACGACCGCCGGGGAGGGAGCGTCGTCGATGGTTGAACCCGACCAGCCGAGCACCGCACGGATGATCGATTTCTGGCTCGGCGGGGAGCACCACTTCCCGGTGGACGTGGCCGCGGCGCGCGCCTTCGAGCAGGCGTACGGGCCGTGCGCGCCGGTCTTCCGCGAGTTGCGTGCCTTCCTCGGTCGGGCGGTGCGGGCGATCGTCGCCGACGGCGTGGACAGCTTCCTGGTCTTCGGCGCCGGGGTGCCCACCATGGGCAACGTGCACGAGGTCGCTCCGGAGGCGACCGTGCTCTACACCGATGTGGACCCGGTCACCATCCGGTTGGGCCAGCGGATCCTGGCCGGCAGCGACCGGGCCGGCTACGGCTACGGCGACGCCACCGACATCGGCACCATCGACCCGGCGCAGCTGCACCGGTTCGTCCCGGGGTGGGGGAGGCGGCCGGTCGGCGTGGTCTTCCTGGGGTTGGCCGCGTTCCTCGACGACGAGACGCTCGCCCGTACCCTCGACGAGCTGCACGGCGCGGTCGCCCCGGGCAGCCAGCTCGCGATCGACTTCGACACCGAGGAGCTGGCCGGTCATCCGGCGGCCCTGGCGATGATGGGCCCGGCGTTCCGGATGCGCCGGCCGGAGGCGTTCGCGCCGCTGCTGGGCCGGTGGCGGCCCACGGCCGACGGCATCGCGCCGATCGCCCGATGGCGCCCCGACGGCTCGCCGGCCGACGTGCCAGACGCCTTCCACGGCGGGGTGGCGGTCCGCGCGGCGGACTGACCGCGCGGCGGGCGACGGTCCGCCGGGGACAGGTTGATCACGATGGGCCGCCCGCGCGGCGCGGTCCCGGCGACCTCCGTATGATGCTTGCCTTACAGCAAGTGTTGCCGGAGGAGAACCATGTTGGACGCGCCCGGCGGGTTGTCGCGTGCGCTGCGCGAGTCCCCGCCCGACCAGGTGGCCGAGGCCGCCGACCGGGCCATCCGGTCCACGTTGGGCGCGACGCGGACGGACGTGTTCCTCGCCGACTACCGGATCAGCGGGCTCTGGCCGGTGCTGGACCCGGAGTTGCCCGAGGCCGGTTTCCTGTCCTGCCAGGGTATGGCGCAGCGGTGCTTCAGCAGTCAGCAGCCGGTGCTCGACGGCGCCGGGGACGGCCGGTGCCGGCTCTACCTGCCGCTGTCGGTGTGGGGGGAGCGGCTCGGGGTGCTGCTGGTCGAGTTTCCCACCGCGCCCGGCCCGGCCACTGTGGAGCAGGCCGGTGACGTCGCCGGTGAGCTGGCGGTGGTGCTGCGCGCGGCGGACCGGGAGACCGACCGCTACCGCCGGGCCCGCCGCCGGGAGCGGCTCAGCATGGCGGCGGAGATGCAGTGGGAGCTGTTGCCGGGGCGCGGCGTCAGCCACGACGCGTTCCAGCTCGCCGGCCAGCTGGAGCCGGCGTACACGGTGGGCGGCGACCACTTCGACTGGTCGCTCGACGGCGACCGGCTGACCCTCACCGTGCTCAACGGATCCGGCATCGGGCTGTCCGCCTCGCTGCTCACGGCGGTGACCGTGAACGCGCTGCGCAACGCCCGCCGCTCCGGCGGCAGCCTGACCGAGCAGGCCGAACTCGCCTCCGACACGGTCTTCTACCAGCATCGGGGCCGGCGGTACGTGGCGACGGTGCTGCTGGAGCTGGACACCATCACCGGCCGGGTGCGGGCGGTGGACGCCGGTTCGCCGCGCCTGCTGCGGCTGCGCGGCGGGGCGGTCGACACCATCGCCCTGGAGCAGCAGCTGCCGCTGGGGATGTTCGCCGAGGCCCGGTACGACCTGCAGGAGTTCGACCTGGCGCCGGGGGACCGGCTCTTCGTGGTCAGTGACGGCGTGTGGGCCGCCGCGCCGGCCGACCGGGAGGCGTACGGGGAGAAGGCGATGGCGCGGGCGATGCGGTCCACGCGGCTGCAGCCGCCGGCCGAGGCAGTTGGTACGGTGATGCGCGAACTGCACGCCTGGCATGCGGACACCGACCTGCGCGACGACGCGGTCGTGGTCTGTCTGGACTGGCGCGGTTCCGGCGGCCGCGCCGGCGACTGAGTACCGTCGCCACGCCGCGGCCGAGCACGAGCGGGACGATCGCAGGGGACACCGGGTGGAGCGACCTCCGAATCTCGCCGCCGCGATCGACGCGGCTGCGGAGGCGCTGGTCGGTGTGCTCGACTCGGCGGTCTCCCGGCACCGGATGGTGGTCTCGCCGACGCAGCTGCGGGTGCTCTCGTTGATCGCCAGCCGGCCACGGACCAACGTCAACCGGCTGGCCGAGCTGCTGGACGTCGTGCCGTCGTCGGCGAGTCGGCTCTGCGACCGGCTGGAGGCGATCGGCCTGCTGCGGCGGGTGGCCGACCCCCGGGACCGACGGGAGGTGCGGCTGGTGCCGACCGCGGCGGCCGACGACCTGCTCCGCGAGCTCGCGGAACGCCGCCACCAGGCCGTGCAGACGGTGCTGGACCGGATGCCCGGCCGGGAGCAGCACGAGCTGCTGCTCGGCCTGCTCGCCTTCGGCCAGGCCGCTGCGACGGCCGCCGAGCCGGCGGCGGACCCGTCGGCCCGCACCGCCTGATCACCCGCTCGCGCTCGGCATTATCGTCCTAGGACGCCTTACACGACGTGAGCCCGGTCACACCGGGCGACGACGTCACCGAGCCGGGCTCGGCGGCACCCGGGCAGGCGGCGGGCGCCCGATATAGTGGCAGCGCAACTCAGCCGGCCCGTGATCACGACGAGCGCGGGCCGAATCAGGGGAGGTCCCGTCCCGGGACCGCAGCGGGTGCCGGCGGATGCCGGCCCGACAGCACGCGTCCCGCAGCGCCCGGCCTCGGTCGGGCGGCCGCGACGCGTCGCGGAGGAGGTTCGGTGTCGCGTCGGCCGGCTGGGGCAGCGCATCCGGGGGCCTCGGGCGGCACCGATCCGGCTCCCGGCGACCGGGTCCTCACCCTGCCCAACCTGATCAGCTTCGTGCGGCTGCTCGGCGTGCCGCTCTTCCTCTACCTGCTGCTGGTCGCCCGCGCCGACGTGGCAGCGATCGTGGTGCTGGCCGTGGGCGGCACCACCGACTGGGTGGACGGCTGGATCGCCCGCCGGCTGGGCCAGGTGAGCCGGCTCGGTGAGCTGCTCGATCCGCTCGCCGACCGGCTCTACATCCTCGCCACGCTGCTCGGGTTCACCGCGCGTGAGGTGGTGCCCTGGCAGTTCACCGCCGCGCTGCTGGCCCGGGAGCTGCTGCTGGTCGGCTCGCTGGCGGTGCTGCGCCGCTACGGGTACGGGCCGCCTCCGGTGCACTACGTCGGCAAGACCGCCACGTTCCTGCTGCTGGCCGCGTTCCCGGTGCTGCTGCTGGCGTCGGCGGTGCCGGGGGCGGCCGCGGTCGCCGGCCCGGTCGGCTGGGGTCTGGCGTGGTGGGGGCTGGTGCTCTACTGGGTGGCCGGCGCGCTCTACGTGGTGCAGGCGCGCCAGTTGGTCACCGCGGTGCGGGCCGGGGGAGCGGGCGCGTGACCGGCACGCCGCGGGAGGGCCAGGGCCGCGCCGACCGGGTGTACGCCCCGGACTTCCTCACCGAGCTGTTCCGCAACCCGCTCGATCCCGGCTACCTGGACGCGGCGGCGCATCGCCGCGAGAGCGGGCCGCCGTCGGGGTGGCGCGGCTGGTCGGCCCGGTCGGTGAGCCTGGTCGTCCTGGTGCTGCTCGGGTTCCTGTTCGCGGTGGCGTACAAGCAGACGCTGGCCGACGAGCCGGGGCGCAGCCAGGCCCGCTCCGGGCTGGTGGCCCAGATCAAGGAGCGGCAGGCCGAGGCGGACCGGCTGGCGGTCCGGGCGGACCAGCTGCGCGAGGAGGTCGCCCGGCAGCGCGAGCTGGCGCTGAGCGGGTCGCAGGCGGCCCGGCTGCGGGACCTGGAGGCGGGCACCGGGATGGGGCGGGTGCGCGGCGACGGCGTGGTGGTGCGGCTGGCGGACGCGCCGGGGAAGCAGGACGCGGTGACCGGGGCCGGCGCCGGGCCGCCGCGGGTGCTCTACAGCGACCTGCAGGCGGTGGCGAACGACCTGTGGAGCGCCGGTGCGGAGGCGATCGCGATCAACGGTCAGCGGTTGACGGCGACGTCGACGATCCGCTCGGCCGGTGAGGCGATCCTGGTGGACTTCCGGCCGGTTACCGGGCCGTACGAGGTGTCGGCGATCGGCCCGGGGTCGATGAAGCGCCGGTTCGACGAGAGCCGGTCGGCGTTGCTGATGCGTGAGGTTGCCAAGACGACCGGGTTGTCGTTCGGGGTGCGCAAGGTCGACGACCTCACCCTGCCGGCGGCGCCGGAGCCGCAGCTACGCTACGCGGAGCCTTCGGTGAGTCCGACGCCGTCCGGGTCGGCCACCGGTGTCCAGCCGTCCGGTTCCCGGACGCCCCTCAGCCCCTCCGGAGGTGGTCGATGATCGCGGTGCTGGCGTTGCTCGCCGGGGTGGTGCTCGGGGTGTGGCTCGACCCCACGGTGCCCGCGGCGTTGCAGCCGTACCTGCCGATCGCGGTGGTAGCGGCGCTCGACGCGGTGTTCGGCGGCGTGCGGGCGAAGCTCGACCGGATCTTCGACGACAAGCAGTTCGTGGTGTCGTTCATTTCGAACGTGCTGGTGGCGGGTCTGATCGTGTACCTGGGTGACCAGTTGGGCGTGGGTGGTCAGTTGTCCACCGGTGTGGTGGTCGTGCTGGGGGTGCGGATCTTCGGAAACGTCGCGGCGATCCGCCGGCACCTGTTCCGGGCGTAGGTTTACAGGCGATGAGCGACGAGCACACCGAGACGGGGACCGGCTGGCCGCAGCCGGCGGGTCCGCCGCGTCCGTCGGGGCCGGCGGGGGAGCCGGATCCGCGGCCGGAGGCGCCGGATCCGGACGAGCTGAGTCCGTTGGCGCCGCGGCCGGCGGAGCGGGAGGACGGGCCGCCGGCGGAGGATGCCGCCGGTGAGGCGGCGACGGTGGATCTGAGCCGGGCGAGCGCCACGGCCGTCGACGGGTCGGCGGCCAGCGTCGGTGAGCCGGGCGGGGACGTCGGTGCGCCGGACGCGGATGCGCCGGTGGCGGGCGCCGGGTCGGTGCGGGCGCGGCTGAGCTCGGCCGGGGTCATGATCGCGGTGCTGTTGGCGTTGCTGGGCTTCACCCTGGTGGTGCAGTTGAAGACGACGTCGACGGATCCGACGTTGGCGGCGACCCGGCAGGAGGATCTGGTCCGGATCCTGTACGACCTGGATTCGCGGACGAACCGGTTGCGGCAGGACATCGAGTCGTTGGAGGAGAGCCAGCGGCAGTTGCAGTCGGGTGAGCAGGGGCGCCAGGCGGCGTTGGAGGAGGCGACCCGGCGGGCGGACGAGTTGGGGATCCTGGCGGGGACGTTGCCGGCGACGGGGCCGGGGTTGTCGGTGCGGTTCGTCCCGGGTGGCAAGCCGATCTCGGCGTCGCGGGTGCTGGATGCGGTGCAGGAGTTGCGGGGTGCCGGCGCGGAGGCGATGCAGATCTCCGGTGGGGATCGGGCGACGGTGCGGATCATCGCGTCGACGTTCTTCCTGGATGGGGAGAACGGGTCGTTGATCGTGGACGGGCGGCGGTTGACGGGTCCGTACACGATCACGGTGATCGGTGATCCGGCGACGATGCGTACGGCGTTGAACATTCCCGGTGGGGTGGTGGCGTCGGTGGCGAGCGACGGCGGTAACGTGATCGTTGAGGATCGTGAGGCTGCCGAGGTTTCGGCGCTGCACGCGCCGATCAAGCTGGAACACGCCCGTCCGGTCTCCTGACCGGCGCGGCCGGCACCGGGTTCGCCCGGTGCACCGATGGATGAGGGACGCGTCTGGTGATTCCTGAGGATCTGCGTTACACCGCTGAGCACGAGTGGGTGTCCGGTGGCGACGGCGGCCCTGTCCGGGTCGGCATCACCCATTTCGCGCAGGACGCGCTGGGTGACATCGTGTACGTCCAGCTGCCCGAGGCGGGTACGGCGGTGGCTGCTGGTGAGTCGATGGGTGAGATCGAGTCGACCAAGAGTGTGTCGGAGATCTACGCCCCGGTCAGCGGTACGGTGGCGGCGCGCAACGAGGCGCTCGGCGACACCCCTGAGGTGATCAACACTGACCCGTACGGTGCGGGTTGGTTGGTGGAGATCACCCCGGACGATCCGGCGGCGGTCGACGCGCTGCTGTCCGCGGGCGCGTATCGCGAGCTCACCGAGAGCTGAGTGTGCCCGAGCCGGCGCGCCTGTCGAGTCCGCGCGTCCGGTTGCCCTGCATTTCGGCGCTGGCTAGGCTCGCCCAGTCGACCGAGAACCCAATAGTTGAGCGTCGCGGAAGCGCCTTTCCGGGCACGGGGAGCCAGCCGCCGGGTGTTCATTGGCCCGGCGGCCAGACCCGCCATCACCCGACGCCGACCGAACAGATCCGTGAGGTGGTCCCATGACGCGCCCAGGCGACGAGTTCCCCCCACTCGACGTCACTTCGACGCTCAATCTCGGCTCGCTCGACGAAGTGCTGGAGGGGCCGGACACCGATGTGGTGCCGAGCCGGATGTCCGGTTCGTTGCCGCCGGGGATGGCGCTGCTGGTGGTCCGGCGGGGTCCGAACGCGGGTGCCCGGTTCCTGTTGGATCACGATGTGACGACCAGTGGCCGGCATCCGGACAGTGACATCTTCCTGGACGACGTGACGGTGTCGCGGCGGCACGCGGAGTTCCACCGGGACGGTGGCACGTTCACGGTGCGGGACGTGGGCAGCCTGAACGGCACGTACGTGAACCGGGAGCGGGTCGAGGCGGCCACGTTGAGCAATGGTGACGAGGTGCAGATCGGCAAGTTCCGGGTGGTGTTCATCGCCGGTCCGCGCCCGGAGGGGGAGGCCGGCCGGGGGTGAACGAGCCTGCGGCCTCGACGTCGCCGGGGGCGGCGCGCGCGCAACCGTTGATGAGCATCGGTGAGGTGCTGGCGCAGTTGCGGGTGGATTTTCCGGACGTCACGATTTCGAAGTTGCGGTTTCTCGAGGCCGAGGGTCTGGTGGAGCCGCAGCGTACGGCGTCGGGTTACCGGAAGTTCAGCTGGGACGATGTGGCGCGGTTGCGGTTCGTGCTGACCGCGCAGCGGGACCAGTACCTGCCGTTGCGGGTCATCCGTGAGCAGTTGGCGCAGTGGGACGCGACCGGGGAGGCGCCGGGTCGGCAGCGGCCGACGTTGGTGGCGGTGGGTCCTGGTGGCGAGGTGCCGGGGCGGGAGTCGCCGGCGCCGGCCGAGTCGTCGGAGGTGCGGCTCGGTCGGGCCGATCTGGTGGCGCGCAGCGGGATCGACGAGTCGACGTTGGCGGAGTTGGAGCGGCTCGGGTTGGTGGTGTCGGATCCGCCGGGCTGGTACGACGGTGATGCGTTGATCATCGCGCGGGCGGTGGCGGGTCTGGCGGCGTACGGGTTCCAGCCGCGGCATCTGCGGGGTTACCGGACGGCGGCGGATCGGGAGGTCGGTCTGTTCGCGCAGTTGGTGGCGCCGTTGGCGCGGCAGAGTGATCCGGCGGCGCGGGCGCGGGCGGCGGAGACGGCGCGGGAGTTGGTGGCGTTGTCTCAGCAGTTGCACGCGGCGTTGGTGCGGGTGGGGTTGCGGTCGACGTTGGGCCGGTGACCGGCGGGTGTGCGGAAAGATCTGTCCCGGGAAGCGTGTCGTAGGCTTGCCGGGGTAACCCCTTTCTGGCGCGGGCGTGTGCGGATTGCGCGTGGGACGGCCGTGTCGCGGTCCGTGTACCGTGCAGGGAAGGGCGCGGTGCGGCGTAGGTGACAACGACACGGAGGCGGCGGTGCGCGAGCTGAGCGTGGTCGGGGTTCGGGTGGAGCTGCCCAGCAACCAGCCGATCGTCCTGCTCAGGGAGGTCGAGGGGGACCGCTACTTGCCGATCTGGATCGGCGCGGTCGAGGCGACGGCGATCGCCTACGAGCAGCAGGGGGTCAAGCCGGCCCGGCCGTTGACTCATGACCTTCTGCGGGACGTGTTGGCGGCGTTGAAGGCGCCGTTGCGGGCGGTGGAGATCACCGAGTTGAAGGAGAACGTCTTCTACGCCGATCTGTTGATCGGTGACGGGGTTCGGGTGTCGGCGCGGCCGAGCGATTCCATCGCGTTGGCGTTGCGGGTGGGTGCGCCCATTCGTTGTGCCGAGCAGGTCCTCAGTGAGGCGGGGATCGTGATCCCGGACGAGCAGGAGGACGAGGTGGAGAAGTTCCGCGAGTTCCTGGAGCAGGTGCGTCCGGAGGATTTCGCGGGTTGACCGGCTGCCGGTGGGCGGCTGGTGTGGGCGGCCGGGGGTCACTGTGGGTGATGTCCCGGCGGTGTGGGTGATCTTTCCCGTGGCTGCGCGGCGTGTCGCGACGGTTCCTGCGCGGTAACCCCTGAGGGCGGCTATAGGGTTGCCGTGTCGAGGGGTGCACGTCCCGGAAACGACGTGTCACCGCACTGGCGGGGAGGTTGTCCGGATGCACGAGCCGCGAGATCCCGATCCGGGTAGGGAACTGGACGAGCCGGGTGCGGCGCCGCCGGGGGTGGCGACGGACGGTGACGGTTCGGTGGGCTACCGGGGGGTGACGGCCTGCCACGCGGTGGGGATCAGCTACCGCCAGTTGGACTACTGGGCGCGTACCGGGCTGGTGGTGCCGAGTGTGCGGGACGCCTCGGGTTCGGGCACGCAGCGGTTGTACTCGTTCCGGGACCTGGTGGTCCTGAAGGTCGTGAAGCGGCTGTTGGACGCCGGGGTGTCGTTGCAGAACATCCGGAAGGCGATCGAGGCGTTGCGCTCGCGTGGGGTGGGGGATCTGGCGGGCATCACGTTGATCTCCGATGGGACGACGGTGTACGAGTGCCGGTCGCCGGAGGAGGTGGTCGACCTGTTGCAGGGCGGCCAGGGCGTGTTCGGCATCGCGATCGGTGGGGCGTTCAAGGAGATCCAGGGTTCGTTGTCGCATCTGCCGGCGGAGCCGGCGGCGGCCACGCCGGGTCCGGAGTCGGCGGCGGCGTCGGACGCGGTGGGGGACGAGTTGGCGGCGCGGCGGGCGCGGCGGCGGGCCGGCACCGCACGGCGATCGCACCCACCAGG
>NZ_QGSW01000081.1:0-57715 GCF_003176715.1 Micromonospora sp. S4605 | reverse complement strand
CCACCAGTGCGTATCCCGATAGGCGTTTCTCTAGGCGATCCTCGGCCCGACAGTCGACCACACGGCCCTGACCACGAGCTTCATCCGGTCAGGATCTCTAGACCAGACGAATTACGCGGAACGCAGGCCACGCGGTGGCGTGGTCGCCGTCGTTGGCAATCACCCCGGCGAGCCGGTCCAGGCTCAGCAGGATCCCGTCGGTACGCACCAGCGCACTGGACGAGTGCCCCGAACCGACCGGCCGGATCGGTGTCCCGCCATCCCGTGCCCGCAGGACGACGGCGCGTATCTCGTCCTCGTCGACGGGTTCGGCTAACTCAGCCGGCGTGAAACGCAAGCTGCCCGACCAGTTCACGAACGACCGTCCCACCCCGACCTCCTCTGATGCCGAACCGGACGTGTCGGCTTACCCACGGACATGCCGGGTAGTCACTCGCACGGTCGCGAGCGACTGGATCGGTTGAATCCTCCCAATACGTCAGCAGCGACTTCGCCAACGCCTGCCAACGGCACGGCATCCACCGCTCAATGGGACGGATCGGCTCGTCATACGACGCCCTGGCCGAGTCGTTCTTCGCCACCCTCAAACGAGAGTTGGACGTTGACCACCGCCACTGGACCACCGAACCCGACGCCCGCCGCGACGTGTTCCGGTGGATCGCCTTCTACAACCACCGCCGAGTGCGCCACGAGGCGCCGAATCACCGAGTGGAGGTGAGAGACCTTCACCGCCTGGCCGTCGCAGCGGCCGGGTGAAGCTGGGGGCAGCCTGAACCGGGGGACGCCGGGGAGGGTGGCAAGCAGCCCCGACAACGTCGGGACGGTTCGGCACTGCCAGACGGTGTTAGCCGTCACCGAAGGTGACGACGAGTTTGCTCTTGCCCGTCATTGATCTTGAGGATGTCTGTGGCGCAACTCAGAGGGATTGCGCTTCTTCATGCGCGTCATCACCGTGAGGACGTTCATGCAGGCAGCGGCCCTCCCGTGATCCTTGATGTGGACGGTTCAATCTGGGGTGGGGCAGTTTCGTTGATCATGTCCGGCGTGTTCGCTTGTGGAGCAGCTACTGCCGCACCTGTCGGTCCGTCGATCGAGGCTGTTGAGCAGCGTGCCGGCGTGATGGTGCTGTCGGGTCGGGCTCGGGCCGCGACTGCGCGGTGCGGCCGTTGCCAGCAGCGGTCGGGCAGGGTTCATGGGCGTTGTCAACGGCCAGCTGGATCTGGCTCTGGCACGAAGTTCGTGAATGGGGGCGACCCGGCGTCCCGGGCGGCGTCCGATGTGGATGATCATGTTTCGCGTGTGACGATTATGGTATTGAGGCTCTGCTGCCTCATCTGGTGGCGTTGACGATCGTGCGAGTCTGCGCCGAGGGGCGATCGGTTCGGCTGGATATTGATGTTGCGGTCGGTGACGGGGGATGCCCGGCATGTGGGTGCAGGTCGGCGCGAGTGCACAGTCGGTACCGGCGGACGCTGGCGGACCCGGCGATCGGTGGCAGGCAGACGTTGCTACGGGTGCGTATCCGGCGGTTCTTTTGCGACAACACCGCCTGTCGCCGGCGGACGTTCGCAGAGCAGGTGCCGGGTCTGACCACACCGTATGCCCGCCGGACCCCGCTGCTGCGCGGCATCCTGGAGAAGATCGCCCTGGCTCTGGGCGACCGGCCGGGTGCACGGATGACGCGCCTGCTGGCCGTCGAGGTGTCCCGCACAACCCTGTTACGGCTGGTCCGGGCGCCGCCGGCGCCCGAGGTCGAAGCGGTCGCGGTGCTCGGCGTCGACGATTTCGCGTTCCGCAAGGGTCGTGACTACGGCAGCATCATCGTTGACATGCACACCGGCAGGCCCGTCGACCTGCTGGCCGACCGCCGCGCCGACAGCTTCGCCGACTGGCTGCGCGCCCACTCGGGGACCGAGGTGGTCTGCCGCGACCGGGCCAGCGGCTACGCCGAAGGCGCCAGGCTGGGCGCGCCGGACGCGATCCAGGTCGCCGACCGGTTCCACCTACTCTATAACCTCACTCAAGCGGTCGACCGGGTCGTCCGCGCCCACCGCAGGTGCCTCAAGGACCGGCCCGAAGCCGAAGCCGTCGCGCAACCGCGCCCGTCAACAAATGGTGAGCAGGGCCGTCGCGCCGAGGTGACCCGGCAACGGTACGCCGAGATCCACGCCCTGCACGTCAAGGGCATCGGCACCACCGCGATCAGCACCACGTTGAACCTCGACGGCATGAGCGTGCGCCGCTACCTCCGCGCGGCGACCGCCGACGAACTACTCACCGAGACCATCCCCGAGCCCGTGAACTCGACGAACACCTCCCTTACCTCGCTGAACGCTGGGAGCAGGGCTGCACCAACGCGGCCCGGCTGACCACGGAACTACGCGACCGCGGCTACCGGGGCAGCCAACGGTCCGTCCGGCGGCTGCTGCACACCTGGCGCGACGGCACGATCAAGCCGGCCGCCATGACGGCGGTCGCACCCAAGCCTCGGGAAGTGACCAGTTGGATCATCCGGCCTGCCGTCGAGCGGACCGAGCGTGAACAGGCTGACCTGGCTCGCATCCTGCAGCGATGTGACAGCCTACGCATCGTCGACCGCCTGGTCAGCGACTTCGCCGGCATGCTGCGCCAACGCCAGGGCCGGCACCTGGACACCTGGATCAACCAGGCCCAGGCCAGCGGAGTCGCACAACTCGCCGGCTTCGCCGCCGGCCTACTCAAGGACTACGAAGCTGTCCGCAACGGGCTCACCCTGCCCTGGAGCAGCGGCGCGGTCGAAGGCAACGTCTGCATACTGAAAGCGATCATGAGGCAGATGTACGGCGAGCGAACTTCGACCTCCTCCTCCGCCGCGTCATCCTCGCCGAGTAACCACCAGGCCCCCAAAGACTGATCACGAACTTCGTGCCAGAGCCAGGTGGCTGGATAGGTCGCGTGGCGGCACGCGGTTGCGTCGACGGTCAGTCGACTGCAGTTGGGGCGAGGTGAGCGAGTACGGTGCAGTCACCGCCGAAGGTATCCGGGCGATTACAGGCTCCAGCGTCGAGGGTCCGGGCGGTTGGGCCGATCCGGGCCCCAACCGACCTGTTCTGAGCGATGCTTCAGAGGGGCCGACTGTTGTGAGTGCGGGAGGCGGGCGTGGCATCGATGGGGGGTCGACTGGCGGCGTTGCTCGCGCTGGCGGCGGTGCCGGCCATGGCGGAGGCCGTGGCGCTGGTGGCCATCGGTTTCAAGGCGGCGGAAGGGTTGGCGCCTCAGGCGACCGCCGTCTGGCCGTATGACTCCTACCACGACCTGCGGTGGCTGTTCGTCTACCACAACTCGTGGCCAATGTTCCTCCTCGGGTTGCTGTCCGCGATAGTGGTCCGGGGCGTGCTCTCCGCCGGGCTGACCGCGCTCGCCTGGCCGGACGACGTGCCTCGCCCCTCGCTGCGCTGGTTGGCTGTGCGCAACATCGAGGTCGCCGCGCTCGCCGCGGTCATCATCTCGCCCTGGGCGGCGATCGCCGTGGCGTTTTCGGCAGTCGCGCTCTCCTGGTACCTGCTCGCCTCTGTGGTGCCGATGCTACTGCTGGCGCCGTTCCTGCAACGGGCTGGCGTGGTCGCCCGTTGGTGGCGAGGGCTGCCCTCGGTCGAACTGCTCGGCTGGTCGCTGCTCAATTTCGTGGTGCTGACCGTGGCCGGAGCGCTGATCGCCAGCCTTCCCGGCTGGGCCGTAGTGGTGGTGGCCGGCCTCGCCGGTGCGGGCAATGGGCTGCTCTGGCAGCGGACGGTCCACGCCGCGTTGCGGCCCCGCCGGCTTCGCTGGGCCCGCGTCCCCGTTGCGCCGCTGGCTGTCGTGGTCGTCATGGCCAGCGCGGTGGCGGCCCAGTCCCTGTTCGGGATCGCCGCCGGTAGGCGGACCGACTGGCATCCGCCCTTCGCCGCCGGACAGATACCTGACCGGGTGCCGCACGCGATCCTTCTCATCGCCGGGCACGACTCGAGCTGGGACGGGCGGCCTCCGGAAAGCTTGAGAGTAGAGCGTTTCTCCTACCGTGGCCTGGATGACCGGCAGCGCCCCCTGCCCTACGGCCCGTCGGCCACCCACCGGTCGCTGGACTCCAGCGCGGCACTGCTCGCGACCCAGGTGGACCTGCTGCACCGGCGGACCGGGCGGCCGATCGCGCTGCTCGGGGAGAGTGAGGGCGCGATGGTGGTGCGCACCTATGTGGAGAAGTGGCCGAACGGGCCAGTCGAGGCGGCGATGATGTTCAGCCCGCTGGTCGGGCCGGGAAGAACTTACTACCCGCCACCCGGGCACTCGGGGTGGGGGGTGGCGGTCGGGTGGCAACTGCGGGGGATCTCCGCGCTGGCCAACCTGCCGAAGGAGGTGAAGAACAGCCCGGACGAGCCGTTCATTCGATCAATGCTGGCCAACGCACCGTTCTACCGCAACCGAACGCTCTGTCCGGTGGCCGGAGTACGCATGATCGCTTTCCTTCCCACCGTGAGCGCCGCCGAGGCCCCACCGGGGGAGTACTCCCGAATCCCGGTTTTCCAGATGCCTGCCCTCCACGGTGGTGTGCTTAGTCAGCGCGTGGTCAAGCACCGGGTCGTCGACTTCCTGACCGGCGATGAGACCACCCGACCACGGGAGGAGTACGGCCTGCTCCAGCGAATGGGTGCGGCGTGGCAGCCGCCCCCGCTGGCGTTGTCGCTGAACCCGATGTGGGCGGCCAACCGGGAGGCTGACCCCGCGTTCACCGGGAGAATCTGCGAGGTGCGCTGACGACATCGTGCGCGAGGAGTCCCTGCGATGCTGACGTGGACGCCGACTGGGTACTCAGCCAGTCCGCGCGTACACGTACAGCAGCCGAAGAGCAACGGCGTTGAGTCCGATCGCCAGGGTCTCCACCCACGGCACGAAGGGAAAGGCGACGAGATCGGCGGCGATCGCGATCGCCGCAGCCACCATGCCGGTGAGCACCGCTCGGCGGTGGCCCGTGACGACGAACAGCGCGGCGAGCACGGTCGCCGCGGCGATGCCCGCGTGCAGCCACGCCCACCCAGTGACATCGATCCGGGAGATGCCCTCTTGGGTGATCACTATGAAGACCTCGCGGGTGCTACCTACGGCACCCGCCAGGTCGAGCAGGCCTGCGCCGGCCAGCAACCCAGCGGCGAGGAGCGGCCCGCGCAAACCTGCGAACGCCGCCTGGACGCCGCCGGTCCCCCGCGGAGTGCTCATGTCTTCATGCTAGGCGGATAGCGGCGGCACCGTGGGGCATTCAGCCACGCGCGCAGTGGAGCGCGCCTCCTCGTCAGCGACGGTGAGGCCTTCGGGGGCGATTGGTGGCAGCCTGTCGACATATCCCGGATGAAACTGATCGGGTTGTGATAAAAGTATCTAATTGCAGCATGAGGGTGATTCGGGCGCGTGTGCCCCCATCGGAGCATTTGGTCTGGCCGCTGTGGTGCATGCCGCGTGGATGAGCATGTGAGTGGTCCGACGGGTTCCCCGTCGCACTTGACATGCGAATCAGGATTCGTGAATAATGATGCTTAGTTCGAGGGGGAGTACCCACCCGACGGACGCGCCGGCCGTCAGTACGGGCCCAGCGGGGTCCCGGCCACGCGGGGCCGCCGACCCAGGCGGCCCGGGGAGACCTTCGCCCCGCACGTCGGCGCACCCGACGCCGGCCCGGTCGAGAGGCAGGGACACTCCCGATGTCCGTTCCGTGGTGGGCCTGGCTGGCCCTGACCGTGGCGATCGCCGTCATGCTGGCGGTCGACCTGTTCCTGCACCGCGACAATCACGTCATCGGTTTCCGTGAGGCCGTGATCTGGTCGGCGGTGTGGATCGCCGCTGGCTTGGCCTTCGGGGTGCTGCTGTGGGTGTGGCAGGGCGACGAGGCGGCCGGCGCCTACTACGCCGGCTACCTCATCGAGAAGGCGCTGTCGGTCGACAACGTCTTCGTCTTCGCGCTGATCTTCACCTATTTCGCGGTCCCGGCCGCGTACCAGCACAAGGTGCTGTTCTGGGGAGTCATCGGCGCGCTGGTGTTCCGCCTCGTGTTCATCTTCGTCGGCGCGGAACTGCTCGAGACGTTCTTCTGGACCGCGTACGTGTTCGGTGTCTTCCTCATCTACACCGGTTGGAAGATGGCCTTCAAGCACGACGCCGAGATGCACCCCGACCGCAACATCATCGTCCGCCTCGTGCGGCGGATCATCCCCACCGACGCCCGCTACCACGGCGACAAATTCTTCACCCGCATGGACGGCAAACGTGCCGCCACCCTGCTGTTCGTCGTCCTGATCGCGGTCGAGGCCACCGACCTGATCTTCGCCATCGACTCCGTCGCCGCGATCCTGGCCATCACCACCAGCACCTTCATCGTCTGGACGGCCAACGCGTTCGCTGTGCTCGGCCTGCGCAGTCTCTACTTCTGCCTGGCCGGCCTGCTGCGCCGCTTCGTGCATCTTCACTACGGCCTGGCGTTCCTGCTCGCCTTCGCCGGCGTCAAGCTCATCCTCTCCGAGACCCCGGTCGGGAAGCTGCCCATCCCGGTCACCTTGGGCGTCATCATCGCCACCCTCGCGGTTTCCATCGGCTGGAGCCTCGCGGCCACCCGCAGCCGGCCCGTGCCCACCGACGACTCGCGCACTCCCCCCCGCCACTGACCGTGGAGCCCAACATGACGCAGCTGCCTGGTCCTGCCGACGCGGACGCCACCGCCCGGTCGCCGTTGCCGCCTATCCCACCTACGCCGCCGCGCAGTAAGCTGTCGATCACCTGCCCGACCAGGGCTTCCGGTGCAGCACGACACCATCGTCGAATCGGACCTGCGGCTGGTCGAAGCTGTCCTGCGCCGGATGACCACCCCGCGCGCCGCGTTCGCCGACGCGGCCAGCGGCGCCTGGCTCGGCGTGCTCATCGCTCTGTTGTCGATTTCACGCCGCAGGCGTGGTGGCTGGTCCTGCCGGCCACCACCGCAGCCGGCGCGGTGTGGGGTGCCGCCGCGGGCGGTCTCGCCCACGTCGCCACCCGTGGCCGTCGCGACGTCACCTCGACCCGCCGCCTCGCCCCTGCCAGCTACGACGTCACCGCAGAGAACGCCGCCCGCCGGCTGCTCATGCAGCTGGCCTGGCGACACCCGTGACGCCACGAGAACCCAAGGAACATGCCATGACATTCCGTGCCCGACCTGTCCGATGCCCGCAGCCCACTACCGTCCCGTCCGCCGGCCAGGTCACCGCCCTGCAGGCCGTGCGCGAGTATCCGGCGATCTCGCTGCTGTTGACCACCACGCCGTCCGCCGTCCTCGCGCATGCCGACGCGCTACGCCTGGATACCCTGGCCGAGCAGGCCGCCTCCCGCGTCCCCGCCGAGCTGCAGCCCGCGGCGGCTCCCGCTGTCCGCCGACTGCACGACCTGGTATGCCGGGCCCGCGGCGGCCCTGCCGGTCACGCGCTGGCCGTCTTCGCCAGCGCCGGCACCGGTGCGCTGATCCGGCTTCCCCTGCCGGTGCGTGACCGGGCCGTCGTTGATCCCACCTTCGCCACCCGCGACCTCGTGCGTGCCCTGCACCGCACTCCACGGCACCTGGTCCTCGCCCTCAACGCGCGACAGGCCCGGCTGTTCAACGGCGTCGCCGACAGCCTGCTGCCCGCCCTCACCCCCGCCTTCCCGCTGCAAGCCGACCGGCCAGCGGGTGACCGCAGCGGGCGGGCCGACCGGACCCGACGGTCGGCAGCCGGCAGCTCGGGGCCGGATGTCGGGTTCCTCCGCCGGGTCGACCAGGTCCTCGGCGCGTACGCACGGCTGCATCCCGCGCCGCTGGTCATCGTCGGCGACGAAAGCGTCACCACCGCGTTCCGGCAGATGTCGGTCAACTGCGCTCGCCTCGCCGGCGTCGTCCGCGGCAACCTCGTCACCAGCGCCCTGCCCGACCTCTCGGCACGGATCCGCCACACCCTCGACGCTTACCTGCACCAGCGGGAAGCCGAAGCGCTCGCCCTCATCGACCGGCGTGCCGGAGCCGACCGGGTCGCCTCCGGCATGCCCGCCGCCTGGCTGGCCGCCCGTACCGGTCGCCCCGAGATGCTCGCCGTCGACGAGACGCTGTTCTACCCCGCCCGCCTCAGCGACGACGGCGACACCCTCACCCCCGCCACCGACGCCGAACACCCCGCCGTCATCGACGACGCCGTCGACGAACTCATCGAACTCGTCCTGCTGCGCGACGGCTGGGTTGCCCTCACCTCCCCCGGCGCTCTCCACCAGCACGGCGGCGTCGCACTGGCCCTCAGACGACGATGACTCCACCGCCGACGCCCGATCGACCTGTGGCGGGGCCAGCGCGCCGTGCCGGCCCCGCCACACCTGTCGACTGCTACCAGGAAGGATCCCGACGATGGCCAGCGTCTCCCCCAGCGACATCCGCATCTACCAGATCGACGGGCGACACCCCGGCCGCGGCCATGTGCTGCTCATCCTGACCGACGGCCCCACCGACCTCGCCGCCGCCGCCGTCGCGGCAGCCCGGGCCCGAGACGCCGGCGTGCTGCTGTACACGGCCGCAGCCGTTGCCAGCCCCGGCTTCAGCATCAACGCGCTGCTGCATCGCGCCCGCGCCCATCGACAGGACGCCGACGCGGCAGGCATCACCGCCCGCGTCGCCCCAGCGCTACGCGCCGCTGGCGTCGGCCACTTCATGAACTCCGCCGCGTTGCGCCTGCCACATGGCTCCCGGCACAGGGGAGACCTGCCCGGCGTCGTAATCAGCAGACTCGCTCGCAACCTCGACGCAGCCCTTGTGATCACCACTCTGCCGATACGGGAACCACTCCACGGACTCGCACCGGCAACATCCGGCGAGGCGGCGCCCGATGCCGGGGGCATGGCGCCCAGCACGTGACGTTGACCCCACCACCGGTCAAACTCGAGGCATCAACCGATCGCCAGTGCACACGCGCCCGCCGCCTCAACAAGGGCGGGTATCCGCGCCGGCACCGGTGGTCGGGGGGCTGTCTCGCTAACGGCACCTCTCTGTGTCATCCATGAAGGAGCGGGGCCGGTCATCCATGAAGGAGCGGGGCCGGTCAAGGCTGGGGTTTGACCTGCTGACGTTGATTTTTCCGGTTCCGGCAATGGGTTTCGGGCAGGCGTGTGTGCGGTGCCGGGTCAACGGCTGGGCCGTAGGCCCACCCCGCAGGGGCTTGGCCTTGACGCCGGCGCCGTGCGCGCCATGCTCGTGATGCCGGAAGGCGTTGTGGGTGGTCGCGTCACCAGGTTCCGACCAGATGTCGGAAGGGCAGGCCGGGTTCGGCTGCCGGTCATCCATTCGCCCCGCGGGGAATCGGGGGGCATGGTGATGTGCGGCCGTGACCGGACGGGGTCAATCAAGCGGGCGGCCTCGCCGTCGGCCGACGGGGGTCAGACACAGAACGAGCTCGCGTCCGGTCACGTCCGAACCTGCTCACGCCGCCGCCCGGTCCGGTGCGAGGGCGCGGATGTGCCCGTCGCGCAGGCCGTAGTAGACGAGGGTGAGCAGCTTGCGGGCCACCGCGACGGTGGCGATGTTGCGTCCGCGTCGCTCGGCGATGGCCGCCCGTCGGGAGACCAGCCAGCCGGCGCGGTGCGGGACGCTGTGGGCGGCCTCGACCGCGGCCCACCGCACCAGGGTGGAGCCTTGTTTGGTGATCCGTCCCCGGTTCACGACAAGGTCGGACTCGCGGTGCCGCGGGGTCAGCCCGGCCCACGAGGTCAGCTGCGCCGGGCCGGGGAACCGGTCGACCTCGCCGATCTCGGCGACGAACACCGCCCCCAGGACCGGGCCGACCCCGGGGATGGCCTGGATCGCGGTGTAGCCGGGGTGCCCGGCGAGTCTGGCCCGGATCGGTCCGGCGACCGCGTCGATCTCGAAATCGACTGCGTCGATCAGCCGGCACAGCGAGGACACCCGACCCCGGTAGGCGCCGTCCAGCGGTGCCCGGGCGAGCAGTTCCCGCCCACCAACGCCGAACAGATCGGACACCGGGATGTGCACGCCCTGTTTGGCCAACACTGCGTGCACGGATGCCTTCAACCCGCTGCGCCAGGCGACCAGCTTGGCCCGATACCGCACCAACTCCCGCAACTCGCGCACCGCCGGCGGGGCCGCATATGCCTCCGGCAGCCTGCCCATGCGCAGCAGATCCGCCAGGTCGGCGGCGTCACCGGCGTCGTTCTTGACCCGCCGGTAGGCGAAACCCCTTCACCCCCAACGGATGCGCCAAATGCGCCCGGGTGTCGGGGTACTCGTTGGAGTGCAGCCCACTACCAGCGCAGACAGGCCAAGTGACGTTGAAGTACTAATAGTGCTTTGTTAGGTCGTTGTGGCGTGTCGCTTGTACGGGGATCGTGGCGGTGTTTGGCTGCGGTGCGTGGATCAGCGGGATCTCGCTCGGGTGCGCGGGCAGTTGGAGGACTTCGCGGCGGGGATCTTCGCGGGGTTGCGGCGCTCGGACCAGCGGGCGACCGGTCTGCGGTATCTGCGTGGGCTGATGCTGGACGGCCGGCGTAAGTCGATGCAGCCGATGGCCGAGCGGCTCGGGGTCGATCACCAACAGTTGCAGCAGTTCCTGACCTCGTCCACCTGGGATGTCGTCGGTGTGCGACGACGGCTGGCGACGGCTGCGGTCGACCTGGTGGCGCCGCAGGTGTGGGTGGTGGACGACACCGGATTTCCCAAGGACGGCAAAGCCTCGGCGTGCGTGGCCCGGCAGTACTCCGGCACGCTCGGCAAGGTCGCCAACTGCCAGATCGCGGTCAGCGTCCACGCGGCGACCGACGCCGCCTCGGCGGTGCTGAACTGGCGACTGTTCGTGCCGGAGTCCTGGGACGACACGTGCGTGCCCGGCCCGGACGGCAAGCCCGCGAACGCGCACGCCCGCAGGCTGCGCCAGCAGCCGGTCACCCTCGACCAGGCCGGGGCGAAGAAACCACACACCCGTGTGCAGCTGCCGCCTGCCGAGCAGATCGACCAGATCCGCCGGCGGCGGGCGGCGTCGAAGGTGCCCGACGCCGAGCGGTACCGGCCGAAGTGGCTGATGGCCCTGGAGATGCTCGACGAACTGGCCGCATGGGGGCTGCGTCCGCCGCTGTTGACCGCCGACGCCGGCTACGGCCAGGTCGCCGAGTTTCGTCAGGGCCTGACCGAACGCGGCATCAGCTACATCGTGGCGACCACCTCGTCCACCACCGCGCAACCCGGCGACGCCCAACCGGTCGAGATCCCCTACGCCGGCGTTGGCAAACACCCCACACCGCGCTACCCCCACCCTGCCCGCAGCCTGAAGGACCTGGCCCTCGCCCACGGCGCCGACGCGACGCGCCTGGGGCGCTGGCGAGCCCGGCTACCCACACCCGACCGCGCCCCGGACCGCCCCGGTGACCTGTCCGGGCACTTCTTCGCGCTGCGGGTACGTCCCGCCGGCCGGGTGATCCAACGCGGACCGCACCGCCGTGAGGACGGTGTCCTACCCGAATGCTGGCTGCTGTGCAGTGGCCTCCCGACCAGGACGAACCCAGCGACTACTAGCTGTCCGACCTGCCCGCCGACACACCACTTGCCGAACTGGTCCGCCTGGCCAAAAGCCGCTGGCGCGTCGAGCACGACTACCGCGAACTCAAGACCGCCCTCGGGCTTGACCACTTCGAAGGCCGCTCCTGGATCGGCTGGCACCGCCACGTCACCCTCGCCACGGCCGCTCAACTGTTCCTCACCCAACTGCGGCTGACCCGCCCAAAAGCAGTGGGGCAGACCTGAGCCTCTACGCCGTCCTGCGGCAACTGCAGTACTTACTCGCAACCTGGCTCGGGTTCTGCCCTCTCTGCCGCCAACTCGTCCCAACCTAACAAAGCACTACTAACTCCTGCGGCCCGCTGCGTCGGTTCCGCTCGGTAGGGCACGTGGCACCTGGCACGCCATGCCATGACGGCGGCGCCGAGACAACAGTCCGACGCCGCCGTGCACGATCAGGCCGCTTGGTCCTGTGGGCCGAACTTCCACCTCCAGTCGAGTCGGTGCCGGCCGAACGCGCGGCGTTCGCCCTTGAACCCGGCGCGGAGGAGTTTGATGTCGGCGACCAGGCGGATGATCTCCCGCTTGACCGGGATGTCGTCGGCGAGTTCCTGCCACGCCTCCACCGCCTGATCCCCGATCCGTCCGCGCAGCACAGCGGGGATCCCGGCGTCGGCGGCGCGTTGCTCGTGCTCCGCGATCTGCGCCAGCAGGCCCTTCTCGGCCCGGGCGTAGGCGATCGCGGTGACCTCGCCCTCCTCACCCAGCTTGCGCCAATCCTCCAACTCCCCGCGCAGCCGTTGCGCCTCCGCCCGCGCGTGCGCCACTTCCTCGTCGCTGGCGCTGGCGGCGGTGAGGATGTCGTAGACGTCGGGGCGCGACAGCCACGCCACCACCGTGCGCTGCACGTACTCGTCGAGGAACTCGGCCTTCACCGCCGTGCACCGCTTGTGCAGGCAGGAGTACACCTGCCCGGTCCAGCCGTGCCGGTTGAGCCGCTGCGACGACAACGGCCCGTCGCACACCCCGCAGCGCACGATGTACGACAGCAGATGCACCGCCCGCGCCGGGCGGGTGGTGGTGCGGGACGGGTCGCCCAGCATCCGCACGACCGACCAGTACGTCTCCTCGCTCACCAGGGCTGGCCAGATGCCGTCGCCGACGATCTCCCCGCGCAGTACCCGCTTGCCGATGTAGGCCGGGTTCATCAGCTGCTTGCGCAGGATCCCCCGCCGCCAGATCCCGCCCTGGGAGGCGGGGATCCCGAGCCGGTTGAGTTCGGCCTCGCGGACGGTGAGGGGCATGCCTTCGGAGATCTTGCGGAAGTTGTCCCGCACCACCTGCGCGTGCGAGTACTCGGTGATGGTGCCGTCGGCGGCCACCGCTGTGCGGACCTCGGTGTCGGGCTCCTGGCGTAGCAGGGCCTTGGTGCGTTGGTCGTAGATCCGCCGGTATCCGTAGGTGATCTTTCCGTGCGGGCGGCCGGCTTCGGCGGCGCCGACGATGCCGCGCAGCACGTTGTCGCGGATGGAGTCGGCCAGCCATTCGGCTTGCACGGCCTGGAAGCCGAGCATCATCCGGTCGTTCTTGTCCCGCAGGTCATACAGCACCCCGCCGACGAGCCAGAAGTACAGGCCGACCTCGTGGCACATGTCGCGGATCTTCACGTACACGGCGAGGTCGCGTTCCTTGCGGGAGATCTCCCAGATCACCAGCACGTCCCCCTTGCCCGCCCGGATCTGCTCGATCAACAGCTCGAAGCTCTCCCGGCCCTTCGTCGCATGCCGGCTCGCCGAGCGGTGGTTGTCGGTGAACGATCCCGCGTCCGTCCAGGACCGCTTCGTGATCTCCGCCAGGTTGAGCACGCCCTGGTCGTGGACGCTCTTGCCCTGCTCCTTCTTGTCCTGACTCGCGCGTTGATACCGCAACGCCCGCACATCCGCGCCACCGGCCAGCAGCGCGTCCTTGCTGTCGAACCGGCCCCGGTTCCTCGACCGGGCCTTCCGCCGTACCATCAGAACCGTCCCCCTAGATCGACGTTCGTGTCGGCAATATCGACCCTAGCTTCTAACGATTCTTGACAGTGCCGACGGTGACGCCGAGCAGCTCGGCGGCCTCGGCTTCGCTGCGGTCCTCGAAGAAGCGCAGGACCAGCACCGCGCGCTGCTTGGCGGAGAGCCTGGCCAGCGCGGCCCGCAGGGTGAGCCGCAGCGTGGTCTGGCTCGCGTGGTCGGAAGCCGAGTCGCCTCCGCGTGGTTCGGGCAGCTCGCCCGTCATCGACTCGGGAACCCGACGGCGTCGCCACCAGGACACTTGCAGGTGATACATGATCTTGCGGGTGTACGCCTCGGCGTTGCCGCTGTCGTGCAGCCGGTTCCACGACCGGTGGGCCCGGGCCAGCGCCGACTGGACGAGGTCTTCGGCGAGGTGCTGGTCCCCGGTCAGCAGGTACGCCGACCGGAGCAGGGCGGGTGTCCGGGTCCGGACGAACGAGTCGAACTCACTCAGTGCAGGGTCCACACGAGCCGATCCTTGGGGTAGTCGTTGACGACTTCCCAGACGTCGTCTCGGGGTCCCCGGGTTGCCGCCCGGGCAGCCGATTGCGGGGTCAGTCTCGACGCCGCCCGCCGCAATGCGGTCGCCGCCCCCGCCGCGCCGGTTCTAAGCTGCGGCAATGCTGCTCCGTATGTCGACCCTGCTGCTCCGGACCCTGCGCGAGGACCCGGCGGACGCGGATGTGCCGAGCCATCGGCTCCTGGTGCGCGCCGGCTACATCCGTCGGGCCGCGCCGGGCGGCTACACCTGGCTGCCGCTGGGCAAGCTGGTGCTGGACCGGGTCACCGAGATCGTCCGTCAGGAGATGGCCGCGATCGGCGACCAGGAGGTGCACTTCCCGGCGCTGCTGCCGGCGGAGCCGTACCGGACCAGCGGCCGGTGGACGGACTACGGCGACGATATCTTCACCCTCGCCGACCGCAAGGGCGCCGACCACCTGCTCGCGCCCACCCACGAGGAGCTGGCCGCGCTGCTCGTGCAGGACCTCTTCTCCTCGTACCGGGACTTCCCGGTGACGATCTTCCAGATCCAGACCAAGTTCCGCGACGAGGCCCGGCCGCGGGCCGGCCTGCTGCGCGGCCGCGAGTTCCTGATGAAGGACGCCTACTCGTTCGACCTGGACGAGGCGGGCCTGCAGGCCGCGTACGACCGGCACCGGGGCGCGTACCGGCGGATCTTCGACCGGCTGGGGCTGGAGCACACCATCGTGCACGCGATGTCCGGGGCGATGGGCGGTTCCGCCTCGGAGGAGTTCCTGGCCGCGGCGCCGGTCGGCGAGGACACCTTCGTCGGCTGCACGGCCTGCGACTACGCCGCGAACACGGAGGCGGTGACCACGCCCGCCGCGCCGGCCGGCGACCCGGACGCGCACCCGCCGGCCGAGGTGCACGACACCCCGGAGACCCCCACCATCGCCACCCTGGTCGAGCTGGCCAACGCCCGTCGGCTCGGCGGCCGCGGCGACTGGACCGCCGCCGACACGCTGAAGAACGTGGTGCTGACCGTCCGCCGGCCGGGTGCGGAGGAGGCCGACCTGCTGGTGGTCGGGCTGCCCGGCGACCGCGAGGTGGACCTGAAGCGGGTCGCCGCCGCGGTCGCACCGGCCTCGGTCGAGGTCTTCGACGGCTGGGACGACCACCCCGAGCTGGTCCGCGGCTACATCGGTCCGCAGCTCATGGCGAAGCTCGGCGTCCGCTACCTGGTCGACCCGCGGGTGGCGCCGGGCTCGGCCTGGCTGACCGGCGCGAACGAGCCGGGCCGGCACGCGGTGCACGTGGTCAGCGGCCGCGACTTCATCCCGGACGGCACCATCGAGGCGGCCGAGGTGCGCCCCGGCGACCCCTGCCCGGCCTGCGCCACCGGCGAGCTGACCATCCGGCGGGGCATCGAGATCGGGCACATCTTCCAGCTCGGCCGCCGCTTCACCGACGCGTTCTCGGTCGACGTGCTCGGCCCGGAGGGCAAGCCGGTCCGGCCCACCATGGGCTGCTACGGCATCGGGGTGTCCCGGGCGGTGGCGGCGATCGCCGAACAGCACCACGACGCGCGGGGACTGGTCTGGCCGGCGGCGGTCGCGCCGTGTGACGTACACCTGGTGGCGGCCGGGAAGGGGCCGCAGCTGGAGGCGGCGCTGGAGCTCGGCGGGCAGCTCGCCGCGGCGGGCCTGCGGGTGCTGGTCGACGACCGGACACACGTCTCGGCCGGGGTGAAGTTCACCGACGCCGAGCTGGTCGGCATCCCACGCGCCGTCGTGGTCGGCCGTCGCCTCGCCGAGGGGTACGTCGAGCTGCGCGACCGGGCCACCGGCGAGCGCACCGAACTGCCGGTGGCGGAGGTGGTGGACCGGCTGCGCGACGAGGTGAGCCGGTAGCCGGCGGGGTGTAGCCGACGTGTCGCTGGGTACCGCAGTTGGATCGGGTGGACGTTGTTTCGGAGGACTCTCATGACCGGTTACCGGGTCGCTGACGTGATGACCAAGCAGGTCGTTTACCTGCCGGCGGAGACCACCCTGGACGAGGCCGCCAAGGTGATGAAGGAGGCGGACATCGGCGACGTGGTGGTCACCGACGGCGCCACCCTCGCCGGCATGCTCACCGACCGCGACATCGTGGTGCGGGCGGTGGCCGAGCGCAGCGACCCGGCCGCCACCACCATCGGCTCGATCATCACCCGGGAGGTGGTGATGATCGAGCAGAACTCCACCGCCGGCGAGGCGGCCGCGCTGATGCGCGAGCGGGGCATCCGCCGGGTGCTGGTCTGCGACAGCGAGCGCAAGCTGGTCGGCATCGTCTCCCTCGGTGACCTGGCCATGCAGCTCGACCCCCAGTCGGCGCTGAGCGAGATCAGCGAGCAGGCGCCGACCGTCTGAGCGGGTGTCCGGCGGCGCGGCGGCGTACGCCGACGACGGCGTAGCCTCGGGGCATGTCATCCATGCCGGCCAGGCTGGCCGAGATCGTCGAGGAGTTCGCCGCCGCGCCAAGGGACGTGGTGCTGGAGATGCTGCTGGAGTACGCCGACGTCATCCCGCCGCTGCCACCCGGCGCGGCCGACCGGGAGGGCATGGAACAGGTCCCGGAGTGCCAGACCGCCTTCTTCCTGCGCGCCCGGGTGACGCCCGAGGGCACCGTGGAGACGCTCTTCGACTGCCCGCCGGAGGCGCCGACCACCTGGGCCTTCGCCGGCATCCTCGCCGAGGGGCTGGCCGGGGCGAAGCCGGACGAGGTGCTCGCCGTGCCGGACGACCTCTACCAGCGGATGGGGCTGGCCCAGGCGATCAGCCCGCTGCGGGTGCGCGGCGGCACGGCCATCCTGGCCCGGCTCAAGCGCCAGGTACGGGAACAGACCAGCTGACCTGGAGGTTGTCCGGATCATGGAGATCGAGATCTACGCGGACGTGGTCTGCCCGTGGTGCTACATCGGCAAGCGCCGGCTGGAGCAGGCGCTGGAGTCGTACGACGGCGAGGTGACCGTCCACTACCGGCCGTTCCAGCTCGACCCGTCGCCGGTGCCCGAGCCGCAGCCCCTGCTCGACGCGCTGGGCGCCAAGTTCGGCGGGCCGGACCGGGCCCGGCAGATGGCCGAGCACGTGACCGGGGTGGCCGCCGGGACCGGCCTCAAGCTGGACTTCGGCCGGGCCGTCGCGGCGAACACCTTCGACGCGCACCGGCTGGTCGCCTGGGCCACCGACCAGGGTCGCGCCGGCGAGCTGGTCGAGGCGCTCTACCGGGCGCACTTCACCGACGGCGTGGACGTCGGCTCCCGGGACGCGCTCGCCGCGCTGGCCGCCGAGGTGGGGCTGGACGCGGCCGAGGCGCGCCGGTTCCTCGACTCGGACGAGCGGGTGGCCGAGCTGACCGCCGACCTGGCGGCCGCCCGGCAGCTCGGGGTGACCAGCGTGCCCACCTTCGTGCTCGCCGGCAAGTACGCGGTGACCGGCGCCCAGGAGCCGGCGACCCTGCTGGCCGCCCTGACCGAGGTGCAGCGGCGCGAGTCGGGCACCGACTGACGCCGCCGTCCCCGGTGGAGCGTCTGGCGCATCGACGCACGTGATGTTTCACGTGCAACGGTATCGACGGCGATGATCGCTCAGGCCGGCCTGGCCAGGTCCTTCACGACCCGTGCGCCGGGCAGCGCACCGAGCGCCGGCCCGGGCAGCGCGATCTTGCTGTGCCGCACGCCGGACCCGATGATCACGTGCGGGGTGGCGATCACCCGGGCGTCGACCAGGATCGGCCACTCCTCGGGCAGGCCGATCGGGGTGATCCCGCCGTACTCCATGCCGGTCAGCTCCACCGCCTCGGCCATCGGCGCGAAGCTCGCCTTGCGGACGTCCAGCGCCCGTCGGGCCACCCCGTTGACGTCGGCCCGGGTGGTGGCGAGCACCACGCAGGCCGCGTAGCGGACCACTCCCTCGCGCTTGCCGGCGATCACCACACAGTTGGCCGACTCGTCCAGCCCCACCTGGTACGCGGCGCAGAACGCGGCGGTGTCGGCGAGGTCGGCGTCGATCGGCGCGACCAGCACGTCCTCGACGTCCACCGGGGCGTCGGCGGGCCACTGCCCGAGCGCGGCGGCGACCGGCGGTGCCAGCAGGTCGAGCCGGGTGCGGGCGGGTTCGGTCTTCAGCGTCCCCATCACGGGTGCGATCCTCGCACCACCCGGCCCGTCCCGCCCACCGGAACGGCGTGCCCGGCCGGCGCCGGCAGTCGGGTCAGCCGCGTCGACGGCCGGCCCGCAAGCCGGGTCGACCACGTCGGCGGGTGCCCGACGCGCGATCCGGGCCCGGTCGGCGACCGCGCGGGAGCGCCGGGCCAGCCCGCGCCGGCGCCGACCGCGGCGGGATGCGCCGGTCAGCTGCCGGTGAGGAAGGCGTTCTCGCGGAGCATGGTGCGGTCCCGCACGGCGGCCAGCTCCTCCGCCCGCTGGGCCTGGACCCGGCGCACCTCCAGATCCTCCAGGGCGTGCCGGACCGCGAGCCGGATGACGCCGTAGAGGAAGACGAAGCCGGCGACGTAGAGGATCACTGTGGTGACGATGGCGAACATGGCGTCACGGTAGGCCGAACGTGAACAGGGAAGGTTCTCATCTTGCCCGGGTTCCCCCGTACGTGTCCGCCAGGTGGTCGGCCCAGGTCCGGGTGCCCTTCGGCGTCGCCTCGGTGACCAGTCCACCCGAGCGCAGGGCCCGGCCGAGCCGGCCCGGGATCCGTACCGGCAGCAGCGGTCGGCGGGACCGCCGGGCGGCCTTCCAGGCGCGTACCGCCGCATCGAAGCGGAGCACCTCGGGGCCGCCGTACTCCTCGACGTCGCGCGACGGGCCGATGGCCAGCCGCTCGACCAACCGGGTGGCGACCTCGTCCGGGTCGACCGGCTGGGCGAGCACCGCCCGGTCGCCGATCACCGGGCCCAGCCGGCTCGACGCGACCAGCATGTCGTCGAGGAACTGCGGGAACTGGGTGGCCCGCAGCACCGACCACGGCACCGGTCCGGCGGCGACCACCCGCTCGGCGGCCAGCTTGTGCCGGTAGTACGGGATCGGCACCCGGTCCACCCCGACGATCGAGACGTAGACCAGATGGCCCACGCCGGCGGCCCCGGCGGCCCGAACCAGCTCGCGGGTGCCGAGCACGTCGATCTGGTGGGTACGCCGGTTCGGCGACGAGGCCAGGTGCAGCACCGCGTCCACGCCGCCTACCGCGGCGGCCACCCCGTGCCCGGTCGCCAGGTCCGCCACCACCCACTCCACCGCCGCGTCGGTACGCGGCCGACGGCTGGTGGCCCGTACCGTGTGCCCGGCGTCGAGCAGGCGGGGCAGCACCGCCCGACCCAGGCGGCCGCCCGCTCCGGTGACCAGCACCCGCATGATGTCCTCCTTCTCCGGCCCCCCGCAGGCCGGGGCGTCCAGGTCGGTGACGGCGCCGGGCGGTCCGGTGTGACCGCCCGTGTGTCAGCTCACCGCACCAGGTCGACCAGCGTCACCACGACGAAGAAGCCGATCACCAACTCGCTGACCACCCAGGAGTTGTGCGCGGTCCAGTCACGGATCCGGGGCAGCACCCTGGCGGCCCGGCCGCCGAGCAGCAGCAACGCCAGCAGGGGCAGGGCCAGCAGGGTCAGCGTGAGCAGCACGAACGGCAGCAGGTGCCACCACGGCAGGTCGTGCCGGGCGGCGCTCGCGCCGACGGTGAGCATGGTGAGGTCGTCCGTGGGCATGGCGAGGAAGAGCAGCACGCCCAGCCGGGCGGCGTAGCCCGGGCCGGCCTGCTGGAGCCTCCCCATCCAGCGCGGTGGGCCGGTGGAGTGCCGCCGGAGGAACACCACCAGCGCCAGCACCACCAGCAGGACCAGCACCACCTGGTCGATCCTGGTCTCGACCCGGCCGTGCCCGCCCTGGCCGGCGTCGGCGACGTTGAGCTTCACCGCCCGGGTGACCAGCCAGCTCAGCGTCACCCCGCCGCCGACCACCAGCCCGGCGCCGGCCAGGTAGCCGAGCGACGCGGCGCGCGGCCGGTCGGCCGCGGCGAGGAAGACCGCCGCGACCAGTTGCGTCCCGGCGACCATCACCACGGCCAGCGGCAGGATGGTCAGGAAGTTCATCTCCCGCCCATCCTGCCCCACCCACCCCCGGTGACCTGCCGATCCGCCGACCACCGGCTGGCCGCCGCCGCACACCTCGGGTGGCCGGGACGCTGACGGTGCGGCCGGCCAGCCGCTGGCACCCCGTGGCCCTCCGCCGGCCGCCCGCAGGTGCCACCGGCGGCGGGGAGGCCCTCAGTGGGCCGCGCGCGGGCCCGGTACCACCCGGCCGGCGAGCAGCAGGCCGAGCAGCGCCAGACCGGACGCCACCGTCAGCGTCCCGGCGTAGTCGCCGGCGGCGGGGGCGGCGCCGGCAGCGAGCACCGCGCCGGTCAGCGCCAGCACGGTCGCGGCGAAGAGCGAGTCGCCCAGTTGCAGTGAGGAGCTGTTGCGGCCCTGCTCGCCCGGGGCCGACAACTCCAGGGTGAGCACCGACAGCGACGGGTAGAGCAGGCCCATGCCGAGCCCGGCCACCGCCCAGCCGAGCACCCCGACCAGGACCGGCACCGCCGGCGCGACGGTCAGCGCGACCACCGCGGTGCCGCCGGCGATGCAGGCCAGCCCGGCCCGGGGCAGGGTGGCCCGGGACCGCGGCGCCGGCAACCGGCCCTGCAACCAGGACCCCACCGACCAGGCCAGCGCGCCCGTGGTGAGGACCAGGCCGGCCGCGGTCGGCGAGAACCCGCGCTCCCGGGAGAGCATCAGCGGGATCACCACCTCCGCGCCGACGAACGCGGCGGAGGCGAGGCCGCGCAGCCCGACCACGGTCGGCAGACCCCGGCCGGCCCGCAGGAACCCGGCCGGCAGCAGCCGGGGCGCGCAGACCAGCAACCCGACCAGCGCCAGGGCGACCAGGGCGACGGCGGAGGTGCCGCGCTGCTGTCCCCCGATGTGCAGCAGTGCGGCGCTCACCCCCGCCCCGCACGCCCAGCCGATCCGGGCCACCGCGCCGGCCGGCCGGGCCGTCCGCGTCGCCGGGCCGACCGCCCGCAGGCCGGGGTGGATCAGCAGCACAGCGGGAACCGCCACCAGCGGCACCGCGAGGAAGACCCACCGCCAGCCGAGGTACTCCACGATCAGCCCGGCCACCGCCGGCCCGACCAGGGACGGTACGACCCACGCGGCGGCGAACGCGGCGAAGATCTTCCGGTGCAGCTCCTCCGGGTACGCCCGCCCGACGATGACGTAGAGCGCCACCGAGAGCAGACCGGAACCGAACCCCTGCACCACCCGCCCGACGACCAGCGCGCCCATCGCCGTGGCGCTGCCCGCGATGACCAGCCCGAGCACGAACCAGACCAGCCCGTGCCACATCGGCGCGCGCGGCCCTCGGCTGTCGCACCAGATGCCGCTGGCCACCATGGCCAGCACCCCGGCCGCGAACGGGCCGCCGAACGCGATCCCGTACAGGGCCAGCCCGTCCAGGCTGCGGGCCACGGTGGGCATGGCGGTGCCGACCGCCAGCGCCTCGAACGCCAGCAGCGAGACCAGGGCGACGCTGCCCACCGTCATGGCCCGTAGCCGGGGCGCGAAGAGGCCCGGGGCCGGGGCGACGGGCCCCGGCGGCGCGGCGGTGGCGGTCACCGCCGGACCGTCGTACGGCGCGGCCAGAGCGGGGTCGGACGGTTGTCGGCACGGGGTGGACGGTGCAGCTCGTCCCGGCGTACCTCGGCCCAGAGCAGTTCGATCAGCATGCGATCAGCCTCCGACCTGAACCCGGATTGAGGTCAAGCGTGACCGCCATCTCGTCAGCCCGCAGGTGATGCCGACCGCGCCGAAGTTCCCCTGCTCGGGGGGCATAACGGACGTCCGGGCGGGAAGCCAGGCCATCGCCGTGGAGCCGCCGTTGGGACCGAGCGGCCACCGGAGCAGACATGGGAGGCGAGATGGCGTACGGCAGGCAGAGCCGCACCGGAGGACCTGGCCGGCGCCTGTCCGGTCGTACGCCTCGATGACCTCACTGGGCCGCGTCGCCGGCCGCCTCCGGCCCCCGGTCGCCCTGCCGCCGGTGGTCGGCGAGGCGACCCGGACCGTCGGGTCGGCCGCGACCCGGCTGGCCCGCCTGGCCGGGTTGACCAACCGCCGGGTCTGGTCCCGCCCCGGCCGGCACCACATCGAGGTGCACGGCGTCTGCCAGGACGGCGGCGACCTGCTGGCCCGCCAGGTGGAGGCGGCACTGGAGCAGGTGCCCGGGGTCGAGTGGGCCCGGGTCAACGCCCCGTCCGGCCGGGTGGTGGTGGCCGTCGGCACGCCGCCGCCGAAGTTGCGGGACCTGATCGCCACGGTGGCCCGCACCGAACGCGCCTGTCCGCACGAGCCGGACCCGGAGATCCCCCCGCCGCACCCGCCCGAGGAGGGTCCCCGCACGCCCCGCACGCTGGGCGCGCTCGCCTCGGACGCGCTCGGCCTGACCATCTCGGCGGCCACCCGGATCCTGCCGTTCACCCCCGTTCCGGGCGAGGTCGCCGGGCTGCTCGGCGCCGTCGACCTGCATCCCAGGCTGCATGCCCTCGCCGACCGGGGGCTGCGTGCCGACCCCCGCGCCGACCTGGTGTTTCCGCTCGTCGAGGCAGTCGTACAGGGCCTCACCGGGGGGTGGGCCGGCATCGTGCTGGACGGCGCGCAGCGGGTGGTGCAGTGGGGTGAGGCACGCGCCCAGCTCGCCGCCTGGGGAAAGGCCGAGCCGCGGCTGACCGGCGACCCGGAGCGGGCGGTGGCCCGGTCACCGGCCGGCGAGCGGGTCACCCCCCAGCCGGACGGGCCGGTCGAGCGGTACATCAACCGGATGCTGATCGCCGGTGCCGCCGCCGCCGCGGCCGCGACGCCGGTCGTCGGCCGCAAACGGGCCGCCGCGCTGGGGCTCGCCACGCTGCCCAAGGCCCCGGGCAGCGGCCGCGAGGGATACGCCGCTCAGCTCGGCCGGATCCTGGCCCGGCACGGCGTGATCGCGATGGACCGCAGCGTGCTGCGAAAACTGGACCGGATCGACACGCTGGTGCTGGACGCCGCGGTGCTCGGCTCGGACCGCGGAGTGCTGGCCGACCTGGCGCCGCTGCCCGGCGCGGACACCGGGCAGGTGGCCAGCCGGGCGTTCGCGCTCTTCGACCCCGCCCACCCGCACCAGCTGCGGCACGCCGACGGCTGGCGGCTCGGCCCGCTGCACCAGCTCGACGCCCGCGATCCCGGGGACACCGCGGAGAGCCGGCGGCTGCGCGACACCGGCGCCGACCTGCTCGGCCTCGCCGACGGCGACAGCCTGGCCGCGGTGCTGCGGGTGGAACCGGAGCCGGCGCCGGGCGTCGACACGCTGCCGGCCGTCGCCCGTCAGGCCGGGCTGCGGCTGGTCGTGGCCGGCGACGACGAGCAGCGGTACGGCTTCGCCGACGCGTACGTGGCCGGCGGGGCCGAGCTGGCCGACTCGGTCCGGGCCCTGCAACGGGACGGGGCGGTGGTGATGCTGGCCTCCGGCGACCGGGCGGCGCTCGGCGCCGCGGACTGCGGGCTGGGCCTGTCCGCACCGGAGGACCTACCGCCCTGGGGCGCGCACCTGCTGGTCGGCGCCGACCTGCGGATCGTCGCCCTGCTCGTCGAGGCGGCCGGGGTGGCCCGCCGGGTGACCGCGCAGAACATCCAGCTGGCCCTGGCCGGCACCGGCCTCGGTGCGCTGAACGCGCTCACCGCCGACACCGAGCGACTGCCCGGCCGTACGCTCGGCGCGGTGAACGGCGCCGCCGCGCTCGCCTTCGCGCACGGCGTCTGGCGGGCCCGCCGGCTGCCCGACCGGACGGACACCCCCGCGCCGACCATCACCGCCTGGCACCTGATGCCCACCGACACCGTGCTGGACCGCCTCGGCAGCGGCCCGGACGGGCTCGGCAGCGGCGAGGCCGAGCGCCGCCGGGTGACCGGGCCGGGTGACCTGCCCGGACGGTCCGGGTTGCTGAGGGCCTTCGTCGACGAGCTGGCCAACCCGCTCACGCCGGTGCTCACCGCCGGCGCGGTGCTCTCCGCGACGTTCGGCTCGCTGGTCGACGCCGCCCTGGTCGGCGGCGTGGTCGGCGGGTCGGCGCTGATCGGCGCGGTACACCAGCGAAACACCGAACGGTCGCTGTCCGAGCTGCTCTCCCGCTCGGCGGTGACCGCCCGGGTACGCCGGGACGGCCAGGAGCGGATGCTGCCGGCCGACGACCTGGTGCCCGGTGACGTGATCATCCTGGAGCCCGGGGACTCCGTTCCGGCCGACTGCCGGGTGCTGGAGTCGGTCGGCCTGGAGACCGACGAGTCGTCGCTGACCGGCGAGTCCCTCCCGGTGGGCAAGACGGACCAACCGGTGGTCGCCGCCGCCGTCGCCGACCGCCGGTCCATGCTCTATGAGGGCACCACCGTCGCCGCCGGGTACGGCACCGCCGTGGTGGTGGCCACCGGCGCCGACACCGAGGCCGGGCGCAGCCTGGCACTGGCCCGGCAGGCGCCCCCGGCCAGCGGGGTGGAGGCCCGGCTGGGCCGGCTGACCCGGGCGGCCGTGCCGCTGGCCGCCGGTTCGGCGGTGGCGGTGGCCGGCGCCGGGCTGCTGCGCGGCGTGCCGCTGGCCGAGACGGCCGCCACCGCCGCGAACCTGGCCGTGGCGTCCGTGCCGGAAGGGCTGCCGTTCCTGGTCAGCGCCGCCCAACTGGCCGCCGCCCGGCGGCTGGCGGAGCACGGGGCGCTGGTCCGCAACCCGCGCACCATCGAGGCGCTCGGCCGGGTCGACGTGCTCTGCTTCGACAAGACCGGCACCCTCACCGAGGGGCAGCTGCTGCTCGCCGGGGTCGGCGACGGCCACCGGTACGCCCCCGTCGACCGGCTCGACGACCGGCTCCGGCCGGCCCTGGCCGCCGGGCTGCGGGCCACCCCGGCCGCTGACGACCCGGACGAGCTGGCGTTGCAGACCGACCGGGCGGTACGCCGCGGCGCCGAGTCCGCCGGCGTGACCGAACAGACCGACGTGCCCCGGTGGCGGCCCACCGGTGGGCTGCCCTTCGAGCCGTCCCGGGGCTACCACGCGACGGTGGGCGAGGACGGGCACCGGCGGCTGCTCAGCGTGAAGGGCGCGCCGGAGACCGTGCTGCCGCGGTGCGCGTACCGGCGGGTGGACGGCCGCGACGAGCCGCTGGACGACGGCGGCCGGGACGACCTGCACCGCCTGCTCGCCGAGCGGGCCGGGGCGGGGCACCGGATCCTCGCCGTCGCGGAGTGCGCCGTGGACGCCCCCGAGATCGGCGACGACGACGTACGCGACCTGGTGTTCGTCGGGTTCCTGGCGCTCGCCGACGGGGTACGGGACAGCGCCGCGCCGGCGGTACGGCGGATCCGTCAGGCCGGCGTGCACACCATCATGATCACCGGTGACCATCCGGCCACCGCCGAGGCGATCGCCGCCACCATCAGCGACGGCGACGAGCAGCAGGTGGTCACCGCTGCCGAACTCGACCAGCTCGACGACGACGCGCTGGCCGAGCGGCTGGCCCGCACCGACGTGGTGGCCCGCTGCACGCCGGCGCACAAGGTCCGGATCATCCAGGCGTTGCAGAGGTGCGGGCGTACCGTCGCGATGACCGGCGACGGCGCCAACGACGCGCCGGCGATCCGGCTCGCCGACGTCGGCATCGCGCTCGGCCAGCGGGGCACCCCGGCCGCCCGGGCCGCCGCCGATCTGGTGGTCACCGACGACCGGCTGGAGACCATCATCGCCACCCTGGTGGAAGGTCGGGCGATGTGGTCGTCGGTACGCCACGCGCTGAGCATCCTGGTCGGCGGGAACCTCGGGGAGATCGCGTTCAGCGTGCTGAGCGCCGCCGCCACCGGCCGGTCCGCGCTCACCGGCCGGCAACTGCTGCTGGTCAACCTGCTCACCGACCTGGCGCCGGCGCTGGCCATCGCGATCCGCCCGCCGGGCGCCGACCACGCCGACGGGCTGCTCCGGGAGGGGCCGGACACGTCGCTCGGCGAGACGCTCACCCGCGAGATCGGGTTGCGCGCCGCGGCCACCACGCTGGGCGCCACCGCCGGCTGGACACTGGCCCGGTACACCGGACGACGCCGGCGGGCCGGCACCGTCGCGCTGGTGTCGCTGGTCGGCACCCAGCTCGGGCAGACGGTGCTGGCCGGCGGCACCAGCCCGGCAGTGCTCGCCTCCACCGCCGCGTCGCTCGGCGTGCTGGTGGGGGTGGTGCAGACTCCCGGCGTCAGCCAGTTCTTCGGCTGCACCCCGCTCGGGCCGGTGGGCTGGACCATCGCCACCGGGTCGGCGCTCGGCGCCACCGTCGCCAACGGCGCGCTCACCCGGCTGGTGGCCCGGCTGCCGCAGACCCATCCGGCCGGGTCCGACGGCTCACCCGGCTCCGCCGCCGCTGATCCGCCGGTCAAGGACGACCGCTCGCCGGAGCCGGGCTGACGAGCATCGGCGGTCACCGCGCATGGGCCCGGTGATCGTGGGTACCGCTGCGGGATGGAGGTGCCGGTCTCCGGGCTCGGCCCGCGCACCGCCCGCCTGGTCACCCACCTGGGAGGTGGACATGGAAGCACAGCCGGAGGTCACGTTCGTCGGTACCGCCACCACCGTGCTACGGATGGGCGGGTTCACCCTGCTGACCGACCCGAACTTCCTGCACCAGGGGCAGCGGGCGTACCTGGGCAAGGGGTTGTGGTCGAAGCGCCGTACCGACCCGGCGCTGCGGATCGCCCAGTTACCGTCGCTGGACGCGGTGGTCCTGTCCCACCTGCACGGTGACCACTTCGACCGGGTGGCCCGTCGGGAGCTGGACCGGGAGCTGCCGATCGTCACCACCCCGGCGGCCGAACGGAGGCTGCGCCGGTGGGGTTTCCGGGCCGCCGAAGGGCTGCCCACCTGGCGCTCGCGGGAGCTGCGCCGCCCCGGCGAGATCCTGCGGCTGACCTCGATGCCCGGCCAGCACGGGCCGGGTGTGCTGGACCGGCTGATGCCCGACGTGATGGGCACCATGATCGACCTGGAGCGCGACGGCTCCCGGCAGTTCCGCCTCTACGTCACCGGTGACACGCTGAACAAGCCGCTGCTCGCCGGCATCCCCGAGCGGTACCCGGACATCGACGCGATGCTGATCCACCTCGGTGGCACCAGGATCGCCGGCATCCTGCTCACCATGGACGCGCGACAGGGCGCCGACCTGGTCGAGCTGGTCCGCCCGAAGCTGACCGTGCCGATCCACTACGACGACTACCCGGTGTTCCGCTCGCCGCTGGGCCACTTCGTGATGGAGGCCCGCCGGCGCGGCTTCGTGCAGCGGGTACGCACCATCGCCCGCGGCGAGACGGTGCCGCTCACCCCGATCACCCCACCCGCCGAACGGATCTCGCCGCCGGCCGGCAGGTGACGGTCCGCCGCCGATCTTCCCGTCCGTACGCCGGACGCCGCCCGCCGGCCGGTGGGCCGGAGGCGGCGTCCGCCGGTTCGGGACCGGTCAGTTGCGCTCGGAGATCGCCTCGATGAGGTCGCCCACCGGGCGCTCCGGCAGCGAGCGGGCCACGTCGGCGACGGCCACGATGCCGACGAGCTCGTGCCCGTCGATCACCGGCAGCCGGCGCACCTTGTACTGCCCCATGGTGCGCAGGATCTCGGCCGCGTCGTCGTCCGCGCCGATGGTCACCGCCTCGCCCTGGGCCAGCTCGCCCGCGGTGACGCTGCCCGGGTCGCGGCCCTCGGCGAGCACCTTCACCACGATGTCGCGGTCGGTCAGCATGCCCTTGAGCCGGTTGTCCTGACCGCAGATCGGCAGCGATCCGACGCCCAGCTGCGCCATCTGCTTGGCTGCGGTCCGGAGGTCGTCCTGCTCACGGACACAGGTCACGTCGTTGGTCATGATGTCGCGTGCGGTCGGCATTGGCATGACACCTCACTTCCGGGGGGTTGTTGCCGTTTCTCCTACCCCGGCCGGTGCCGGCCATGCACGGACCGTCGCCGCCGGCCGCCGCGAGGACCCCACCCATCGGTGGCGATCGTGGTACGGTCCTCGACCCAGCAGCCAGCATGGTTTGGAGGCGTGGCTTGTCCGGCTGGACGGACGACCTGACCATCCCGCTGCCCCCGGGCCGGACGGTCGCGGAGTTGGTGGACGTCGTGCTGACCGCCGCGCTGCGCGGAACGCCGGCCGACCAGATCGACCGGCTGGTCGCCACCGAGTTCGGGCTCTCGCCCGACGACGCGGAGTTCGCTCGCGACCGGACGTACGGCGGCTTGGTCCGGGCCGCCACCCGCAACGTCCTGAACTGCCCCGACGAGGGCAAGGACCCGATGGCGTGGGAGAGCTTCCAGCGCGGCATGCGGGACCCCTCCCTGGTGGCCCGCATCTACCCCGAGTTCGCCCAGCAGCAGTGAGGGCGGTGCGGGGGCCGGCAAGGCTTCCTCAGCGGGTGACGGAACGGATGGAGGCGTGACCCGCCTTGGCGTCTGAGCGGAAACCCACGCGCCCCGGCGGCCGTCGTCGCCGCGCTTCAGTCGTCGCGCCCGACACCGCGATCGGGGGCGCTCATGTCCCCCGTCCCGGGAGTGCCGTCGGCGAGCCCGTAGCGCAGGTACACGGTGCCCTTCGGACCGGCAACCGGCGGTTCGAGGAGCGTGACGTTCGTGGGCACCGCGCCACCGTCGAACACCTTCTTCCCGACGCCGAGCACGATCGGGTGCACCCAGAGGTCGAGACGGTCGAAGAGCTTCTCGCGCAGCAGGGTCTGCACCAGGTTCAGGCTCCCGACGACCTTCACGTGCTCGTGCCGGTCACGGATCTCCCGCACCGCGCCGGCCAGGTCCGGGCCGAGCTGCGTGGACCCGGCCCACGAGAGGTCGGGCCTGCCGCGGGAGGCCACGTACTTCGGGACGCTGTTGAACAGCGTGGCGATCTCGTTGTCCTCGCCGCCCTCCTGGTAGGGCCAGTAGGCGGCGAAGATGTCATACGTCCGCCGGCCGAGCAGGAGAGCGTCCGTGCCCTCGTACGCGGCGGCGACCTGCGCCCCGGAGACCTCGTCCAGCAGCGGGGCCTGCCAGCCGCCGAACGGGAACCCCACCGGGTCCTCGTCGGGGCCGCCGGGGGCCTGCCCGACGAGGTCGAGGGTTGCGAACAGCTCGATGTGGATGCGGCCCATGGCTTACTCCCGATCAGTTGATGTCTCGGTCGGGTGGTAGACCTGCGGGCGCCGGCAGACTCATCGGTGCGACAGCAACCAGCTTCGTATTCGGCGACCGACGGCACCTGGTGGATCGGATGTGACGGTCGCAGCGTCAAGGAGGGTGACCGGGTGTTGCTGGAGATTCCCGTCCGACGGTGGCTGCTCGCGGGCACGGCTCAGTAGTCCCTGGCCGGTCAAGCCGCCCATCGCGCTGATTTGACCCTTCCGTTACGTAAGGTCCTAGCGTCGCCGCCATGGCGAAGCAGATGAAGGTTTCCCGCCGTTTGAAGCTCGAACTCGAGGCGGGCAATGCCGCGATGGTCGAGATCGGCAAGATGCTCGGCCCGACTGGTATCAACACGCGGCAACTCAAGCTCGATTACGACGCGGCGACCGCAGGCCAGCGAGGCGACATCGTGCCTGTCGTCGTAACGATTTTCGAGGACCGCTCCTACGCGCTGGAGTACCGGACCCCACCAACGTCTCATCTGATCCGGCGGATCCTCGGATTGTCGAAGGGATCGGGCCGGCCGGGAACAGAATCGGTGGCGAAGATATCGCGGGAGCAGCTGCGAGAGGTCGCGTTGCGCAAGCTTCCGGACCTCAACACGGATGATGTGGAGGCCGCGATGAAGCAGGTAGCGGGGACCGCGCGATCAATGGGCGTGCTCATCGCCGATGAGTGAGGGCCTCTGGCGCGCCGTCGTGCCACCGTACCGAATGCTTGATCCTGGCCTGGCGTTGGCCGAGGCGGTGCTGGTGAACACGCTGGCGGAGCTGTGTGCGGTGCTTCCCGACGAGGAGAGAGCCAGCAAGCTACTCAACGAGGCGCTACTGCGCGCCGGTTCAACCCCACAGCTGATCGGGCGAGACGGCCAATGGCGGATGGTGGTGGCGGGGCAGAACCCGCAGGCCGCGGCCGCCACCGCCTTGGCCGTACTGGTCGCCGCTCACGGGTGGCGACGACTCAAGCGCTGCGCCCGGTGCGGGCGACCCTTCATCGACCGAACCAATGGCGTCAGTCGCCGCGGCTGCGCCGACCACCCCAGCCGCCCCCGTGGCGGCCCTACCGCCAGGGGCTGAGCTGAGCGCGCGGCCCCCGTACGACGCGGTGAGCATCTGGAACGGACGGGCGATGTGAGCCTTGCTCGGCGTTGCTAACGTCGCGGCGACCTCCGGAAGGGGCGAACGGGGAGGACGACGCGATGGCCAGCAGCGGACGTGCAGCTACCTTGGCGAATCGGCGTGCTCGCGCCCCGATGGTCGTGATCGGCAGCGTCGTCGCGCTGGCCACCCTCATCGCGGCGGCGTACCGGCTGAGTGCCGACCCGCAAGTCGAGCACGGCAAGGTCGTCATCCTCGCGGTGCTGGCTCCGGGAGCCCTTCTGGTGCTGTCCTGGCTCGTCCGCCTGCTTCAGTGGTGGGGTGCCGCTCGTGCTCCCGCGAGGCCCGTCATGGTGACCGCGCACCTGGCGCAGTCTCCGCAGCCGGGAAGTGCGGGGCGGGTCACCGGTGCGGCGCACGCCGTGAGCGCCGCTGGCGGGATCGACACCAGCCCCAAGGGATACGCCGTGTGGCTGACGGTGAGCGGCCGGGACGGCGGTGTTCTGCACCAACGCGTCGTCTGGGAACCGTGGCTGCGCGAGCTGGCCAGGCCGCGTCAGGCCATGGTCCGGCACGGGTTCGGCGTCAGCGTGGTCGACGTGACCGGGTACGGGCGGCTCTGGCCGGCGAGTTTCACGCTGCGCCGTCGCCCCTACGGAGTCAGACTCATTCCGTTCCGCAAGGCCCGGAGGCTGCCGAAGGAGAACAGCCTCTCGCACGGCCGTCTGGCCTACCTTTTCATCCTGCTCCTCATGCCCTGCCTGGGCGGTGCCGCCGCCCAGGGCGCGTGGGCGCTGCTCGGGTGGTGGGTGGCGTACGTCGTCGCCTCGATGACCGCCACCGGAGCCTGGTTCGGCATCATCCCGCCCGGCGTGCTCTCAAGAGCAGCCCGTCGGGGCCGCGCCCCGGCGGCCTCGTGAGCTACCAGCGCGGTCCCTGGCTTTCTTCACCGCAGCGCACGAGTGGTGCGCGGTCACCCTGGAGGGCGGCCGTCAACTGGTCCAAGCCCAGCGAACCCAGCTCCAGCGCCTGACGATGAAATGCGCGCCGGTCGCCGAGGAAGGACGAGCGGCCGGCCAGCCACACGCGCTCGCCCGCCTTGTAGGCCAGCGCCTGCCCCGGCCGGCCCAGGTAACGCCCGAGCTCGGCGGACGCGTACGGCCCCTGGTGACAGCGGTCCCGCAGCAACTCCAGTGCGGCCGCCGGCGTCCACGGTGCTCCGTCACCGGACGGCATCGGCAGTCGCAGGTGCAGGCCGATGTCGAGCACAACCCGTGCCGCCCGTAGGAGCTGCATGAACAGATACCCCAGTCGAGCACCCGGCTGCTCATAGAGCCCGAGCTCGTCCATGAATCGCTCGGCGTACAGTGCCCAGCCCTCCTGACTGCCGGAGAGGCCGCCGAGCAGGTTCAGCCGCTGCCCGAGGCCTCCCCGGCAGACCTCGGAGCCAAGGTGGAGGTGGTGGCCCGGAACGCCCTCGTGATACGCGGTGCTGTAGGCGATCCAGGTGGGGAAACTCGCTGCGTCCTCGGGCACGGACCACCAGACCCGGCCCGGCCGCGTCAGGTCCCGCGACGGCCCGGTGTAGGCAATGCCGGACGACGTGGTCAACCGCGACTCGATGCGCCGCAGCGGGGCGGGAATGTCGAAGTACACGCCGTCCAGCCGCTCGGTGGTGGCCTCCAACAGCTCCTGCAACCACGCGCCGAACGCCTCCCTGCTGTGCAGGGTGCCGGGTGCGTCGGGGCTGGCGAGCCAGGCAAGCACCTCTGGCACGCTCCCGCCCAGGGCCTTCGCCTCCGCGATCAGCTCTGCCTCTGTCGCTCTGAACTCGTCCCAGCCCCAGTCGTACAGTTCGCGCAGGTCGGGCTGGGCCGCGAGGAAGGTGCGCACCCAGAGTGCGTACCGCTGCGGGCCGAACGCTTCCTCCGCACCGACCCGCGGTGCCAGGTCCGCGGTCAGCACCTCGGCGAATTTGCGGTACGCCGCTTGCGCGCCCGTCGCCGCGGCCTGCAACGACGCCCGCTGCGGCCCCTCTCCGTAGCGATCCACCAGGGCGACGTCGCCGTCGATCCAGTTGCGGCAGCGCTGCGTGACGATCTCCACCTGACGCCGCGCCGGCAGATTGCCGCGCTCCGCAGCGAGCAGGAGGCTGCGGGCGTGCCCGTCCAGGGCAGCGGGGATCGCGGCCAGGCGTGCGCCGACACGAGCCCAGCCTTCCTCGAAGGCCGGGCCCCCGGCCCCGCGGCTGGGAACCGCGGCCTCGACGGCCTGGCGGATGAGCTGGAGCGGACCGGTGGCCGCCGCGTGCAGTTCGCGCAGGTCCTCCCCGGCGTCGTGGAAGGCGATCCGCGTGTGCAGCCGTTCGGCGAGGTGGGCGTACAGCGGGGTCGCGACCGGCAGTGCGTCACCCAGGGTCTCCAGCTCGCGCAGGGCGCGGGCTGCGAGGTCGGCGCGGGCCTGGTGGCCCTCCGGGCCGTAGTCGGTAAGCCCGTCGACATCCTGCTCGCCAGCCTCGACGATAGCTGTGCAGGGATCGAGGCCGGCCATGTCGCGCAGGAGCCGATCCGCGAAGTCCTCGATCACGGGGCAATGCTAGGGCGTTGCCCAGCTACCGTGCTGCGGTGGCTGGAACGGATCGCTGTACTCGCGACTGCTGACTGACGACCATCATCCCCGCCGGTCCTCACCTCGCGCCGGCGAGCGGTGCTGGGCTCAGCCCGACGGGCACCTTCGTCCAGCCCCGCTCGCCTCGCCCGGTACGATCGCGAGCTTGTTCTGACTGCAGGGAGCCCATGAGATCCGCGTGCGGCCGCCCCGGCAGTTCCCATGCTGAGAGTAGGTTTCGTCAATGGCATGCCGTATCGGTGAGCTCGTGCTCAAGTGCCGCGACCCCGAGGTGCTGGCGCGGTTCTGGTGCGAGGTCCTGGACTTCATAGTGCTCGATCGCGAAGAGGGGGTCTACATCGAGATAGGCCCGCGCGAAGGGTTCGGCGGCCCGCAGCCGACGATCTTCCTCATCCGCAACGACGAGCCGAAGAACGGGCATGCCCGGCTGCACATCGACGTCAACCCCACCGACCGCGATCAGGACGCCGAGCTCGAGCGCCTCCTGGCCGCCGGAGCCAAACTCGTCGACATCGGTCAGCCTGCGGATGCGTCCTGGCACGTCCTCGCCGATCCAGAAGGCAACGAGTTCTGCCTGCTCAAGCGCCGCCTCGACCCACTCTGACGGCCCTCGCCCAAACGATCGACGCAGCCGCCACCCCGCAGCCGCCGACAAGATCTGGCGACCTCCATCAATAGCTGGGGCCAGGTGGACGCTCGGCCCGCCCCGTGTCGCATGCGTGTTGGTGAGGCGTTGACCACGCTTCAAACATCGTGGCCGTCCGCGGTGAGGGACGAGGGACGCTCGCCTTGGTACGGGATCCAGACGAAGCCCGGGGCGAACGGCTGGAAGCCCTGACCGCGCAGGTCGCGGTGGAGGTCTTCGGCGAGTACCAGGCCCGGGAGGTCTCCGATGGCCAGTTCATCGGCCCAGTCCTGTCGTAGTCCGGCCGGGTCAACGCGTTCCTCGGGATCCCACCCGACCTGAGCGGCGCGGTATCCGGTGAGCTGGGCGAGCAATTGGTAGAGGCCCTCGCCCAGCTCGGTGAGCTCTGCTGCGGTCAGCTGCCGGCGCTCGTGGTGGCGGTCGAAGCCCACTCTCCAGCCGACGCCGACGGGAATGATGGACATCTCCAGGTATGGCTCGCCGTCGTAGCCGCGAACTTTTGTGACCAGCGGTTCGTGCAGAGCGACGTGATGTTGTCCTGTCATCAACGGCGGATGGTTCACGGTGAAATGCTGGGCGACGTCTGCTGCGGCCTGGTTCAACCCGAAGTTGATGACCAGTTCGAACGCGATCGCCATGCTTCCTCCGACGGTAGCCCGGCGCTCAGGGCGCGACCGGTCCCAGCTGCCGAAGGCTTTGACCGGATCGTAGAGCCGGCCGGTCTGTAAGCAGTCGTGGAGCCGGCCGATAGCCGGTTGAACAGGTGGCGCAGCGCGGCCGGCGTGCCGGTCGCCGCGGTCGCGGCGGTGGTCGTGATGAACCCGGGCGGGCAGGTGGTTGATGGTGGCCATGAATGCCCAGACGAACCCGGCCGCGCAGAGCCGGTGGTTCTTCACGCCGATGGTGGCCTGGCCGAGCCGTAGGACCTGCGTGAGCAGGCCGGATGGTGTGGTGGAGCCCAGGGGACTCGAACCCCTAACCCCTGCCTTGCAAAGGCAGTGCTCTGCCAGTTGAGCTAGGGCCCCGGAAGCGGGCGACGCCGCCTGGTGGTGGTGCTGGCTGTGCCGAGCGGGATCAGCGCAGGTCGGGGGCGGTGGTCGCCTCGTGCCAGAGAGCGCGCTCGTCGTTGGAAGCCTTGACCTTCTTGGCCACGACGGCGGCCACACCGACGACGCCGGCCAGAATCAGCAGCTTCTTGAACATGGGGCTACCCCTCGCGCTCGACTGTCGTCGGACGGTGTGCGGTGGGGCTAGCTGGAATCGAACCAGCGACCTCAGAGTTATCAGCTCTGCGCTCTAACCGACTGAGCTATAGCCCCGCGTAGCGACGGCCAAGGTTAACCCATCGGCCCACCCGGCCCCAAATCGGGGCCCCGGCCGGCGGGGCGCCCCCGTCGCCCTGTCGAACGTACCGGAATGCGGGACGCCGGGGCGACCGCTTTCGCGGTGCCCCGGCGTCCAGGTGGTCGTTCAGTCCCGCTCGGCGAGGGTCAGCTCGATCCCGCCGACCAGGTCGGCGCAGACGTTGTAGACGAACGCCCCGAGCGTGGCGAGCGCGGTGAACAGCACGACGTTGACCAGGCCGATCAGCGCCGAGCTGAGGATCACGCCCTTGGCGGTGATCTGGAAGCCGTCGGTGCTCTGCCCACCGCCCGCGCTGACCAGGTCGGTCAGGCTGTCGTTGACGCTCTGGAAGACGCCCATCGCGTCCAGCGCCAGGTAGAGCACCGAGGTGGCCACCACCACCACGATGAAGAGCACCACGGACACGGCGAAGGCGAACTTCATCACGGACCAGGGGTCGATCCGCTTGAGGTTCAGCCGGGCGCGGCGCGGTCCGCGCGACGCGGCCGAGCTGACCGACGTACGCGCGGCGCGTACCGCGTCGCCCACCCGCGCGGCGCCGACGGCGGCCGCGCTGCTAATGCCCGGCGGAAGCCCGCCGCCGTTGGGGCGGCCGCTGGCGCCCGGACGGCTGCCGTCCGGCTGCGGCCGGGTGCCCGGGGTGACCCGCGGCTGGGTGCCGGTGGTCCCGCTGGCGCCGGCGGAGCCGGGGGCCGACTGGCCCGGCCGTACGCCGATCGGCTGGGTGGTCGACGGCCGGTTTGCGGCCGCGGCCGCCGGGGCGGTCGCGGTGGCGGTGGTGGGGGTGGTGCCGCCGGAACTCGGCTTCTCCGCCGCCGCTACCGGTTCGGTCTTGTCGGCCGGTGCCTCGTCGTCGCTCGGCTTGTCCGGCGGCGGCGCCATCCCGGGAGCCCGGGTGAATTTCGGGGCAGGCGCGTCGGCGGGGACCGTGGCCCGGCCCACGGCCGCGCGGCCGGTCGCTGGTGTGCCGCTCTTCGCGGCCTCCTCGTCGACCGGGTTGGCCGAGGTCCCCGTGTTCCCCGACTTCGCCTGTGTCTCCGTCATTCAACTAGTCCTGTTCGTCAGGCTCGTCGGCATTGCGAGCAATCGCCACGATAGTCACGCCGTCCGGGAGGTCCATCAACTTGACCCCCATTGTGTTCCGGTCACGCGTACGGCGTACAGGCTTCACCGGAGTCCGGATGACACCACCGTTGCTGGTGATGGCGAACAGCTCGTCGTCCGGGTCGATCACCACCGCGCCGACCAGACCACCGCGTCGTTCGGTGATCTTCGCAGTCAGCACGCCCTTACCTCCCCGGCCCTGCACGGGGTATTCCTCGATCGGGGTACGTTTCGCGTATCCACCGTTCGTAGCCACCAGGACGTCCATCCCCGGCCGGACCACCTCCATGGCCAGCAGGACGTCGTCCTCGGCGAAGCGCATGCCGATCACGCCCGAGGTGGCCCGGCCCATCGGCCGCAGCGCCTCGTCGGTGGCGTTGAACCGGATCGCCTGCGCGTTCTTGGAGACCAGGAGCAGGTCGTCCTCGGACGCGACCAGGGCAGCACCGACCAGCTCGTCCTCATCGCGCAGGTTGATCGCGATGATGCCGCCGGATCGGTTGGAGTCGAACTCCTCTAGCCGCGTCTTCTTCACCAGGCCGTTCTTCGTGGCCAGTACCAGGTAGGGGGCCACCTGGTAGTTCGGGATCTCGATGATCTGTGCGATCTGCTCGTCCGGTTGGAAGGCGAGCAGGTTGGCCACGTGCTGGCCCTTGGCCACCCTAGTGGCTTCCGGGAGTTCGTAGGCCTTGGCCCGGTAGACCCGGCCCTTGTTGGTGAAGAACAGGATCCAGTCGTGCGTCGAACAGACGAAGAAGTGGCTGACGATGTCGTCCTGGCGCAGGGTCGCGCCGCTGACGCCCTTGCCGCCGCGCCGCTGCGAGCGGTAGAGGTCGACCTTCGTCCGCTTGGCGTAGCCGGTCCGGGTGATCGTGACGACCACGTCCTCGCGGGCGATGAGGTCCTCCATCGAGACCTCGCCCTCGAACGGCACGATCTTGGTGCGCCGGTCGTCACCCCACTTGGCGACGATCTCGCCGAGCTCCTCCGAGACGATCTTCCGCTGCCGCTCCGGCTTGGCGAGGATGTCCTTGAGGTCGGCGATCTCCAGCTCCAGCTTGGCCAGGTCGTCGAGGATCCGCTGCCGCTCCAGTGCGGCGAGCCGGCGCAGCTGCATGTCCAGGATCGCGGTCGCCTGGATCTCGTCGATCTCCAGCAGCCGGATCAGGCCCTGCCGGGCGTCCTCGACCGTGGGCGAGCGCCGGATCAGGGCGATCACCTCGTCGAGGGCGTCCAGCGCCTTGGACAAACCGCGCAGGATGTGCGCCCGCTCCTCCGCCTTGCGCAGCCGGAACGCCGTCCGCCGGCGGATGACCTCCACCTGGTGCTCGACGTAGTAGCGGATGAACTGGGCCAGGTTGAGCGTGCGCGGCACGCCGTCGACCAGCGCCAGCATGTTGGCGCCGAAGGTCTCCTGGAGCTGGGTGTGCTTGTAGAGGTTGTTCAGCACCACCTTGGCGACCGCGTCGCGCTTCAGCACGAGCACGATCCGCATGCCGGTACGCCCGGAGGACTCGTCCCGGATGTCGGCGATGCCGCCGAGCTTGCCCTCCTTGATCAGCTCGGCGATCCGCTCGGCCAGGTTGTCCGGGTTGACCTGGTAGGGCAACTCGCTGACCACCAGCGCCGGGCGACCGCGCTTGTCCTCCTCGACCTCCACCACGGCGCGCATCCGGATCGAGCCGCGCCCGGTCCGGTACGCGTCCTGGATGCCGGCCTGGCCGACGATCAGGCCGTGGGTGGGGAAGTCCGGCCCCTTGACAATCTCCAGCAGCGCCTCGAGTGTGGTGGCCTCGTCGGCCTCCGGGTGCTCCAGGCACCACTGCACGGCCGCGCCGATCTCCCGCAGGTTGTGCGGCGGGATCTTGGTGGCCATGCCGACCGCGATCCCCTCGGAGCCGTTGACCAGCAGGTTCGGGATCCGGGACGGCAGGATGGTGGGCTCCTTGGCCCGGCCGTCGTAGTTGTCCTGCAGGTCGACGGTGTCCTCGTCGATGTCCCGCAGCATCTCCATGGCCAGCGGGTCGAGCTTGCACTCGGTGTTGTGGCTGACGAAGCCGTCGGAGACGAACGAGTGGTCGTCGGTGTCCACCCGGATGCTGTAGACCGGCTGGACTCCGGCGTCCACGACGCTGGCGACCTCCGCGTAGTAGAAGCGGCCGTCGACCAGCGGCTCGACCACGTCGAGCACCTCGGCGTTGGTGATCCGGGCGGCGATCTCGTCGCCGTCCCGCTCCCAGCGCTCGATCCGGTCCGCGTTGTGCCGCCGCAGCCAGTCCCGCTCGGTCCAGCGATCGGCACCGTGCTCGCGGATGAAGTCACCCACCAGCGGCACATGGTCGCTGGAGAGCGCGGTGCTGGTCGCCGGGACCGAAGCCAGCTCGGACTCCAGCTTGGCCTGCTTGCGGCCGAGGAACCCGACCTGGGCGGCGAAGATCCGGGCGTCGCGGCGGTTCGTCACCACGACCTTGATCTCGCCGTTGTCGTACCGGCATTGCTTGCTGACCACGCCGAACTCCAGCAGCAACTGCTGGACCTCGCGGGCGAGCCGCTCGCTACGCGTCGAGTACGAGACCTGGATGGTGTTGCGCGGCAGCAGCGACGACGACCCGTCGCCCTCGAAGAGCGCCTGAAGGAAGGCCCGCTTGACCGCCGCCGGCCCCTGCCAGACGAACTCGGGCACGAACTTGTCGGCGCTACGCGCCCCGACCAGCTCGCCGAGGATGGACCCCGTGAAGTCGGAAGTCCAGCCACGCAGCTTGTGCAGGGTCTTGCCGGTGATGGTTGTCTCGGTGCCGACCCAGCGTCGACCACCGACAGCAAGGTCGTAGGCAGCTAGGACCCGGACGAAGAACTCCCGATCGCAATTGTCAAAGCCGACCCGATCTGCGGATGTCCAACCCTCGCTGACATAAGCACCCGCGAGGACGGCGGCTTCGACGTGCTCCAGCATCGGGTAGCCGATCTCGTCCGGCACAACACGCTGGAGGACCACGCGATCACCGGGGGAGATCTCGGCCAGCAGCTTCCACAGCAGCGTGGGCACGCCACCCACGCTCGTCAGGCAGAGCACCGGGTGGTTGTGGGTGCCGGTCAGCTCGTACCCCTCGCGGGTGCGCAGCTTCAGCGTCGGGTGCTCGCCGGAGTGGAAGAACTTCGAGGCGCGGACCAGGTCGCCGTTGCGGTCGCGGACCTTGAGATCGATGTCCGCCTCGCTGCTCGGCACCGCATCGGACACGATCTCGCCGATCCGGACCGAGCCTTCGGCGGTACGGATCCGCGCTTCCCCGGTCACGCAGTAGCGCATCGCCGCAGCTGGATCGTTTCCGGGCGAGCCGAAGTTGCCGTTGCCGTCGACCAGCGGGTAGCGCAGCGACCAGGGCTGCGCCATCCGGACCAGCGCGTCGTAGATGGCCGAGTCGCCATGCGGGTGGAACTGGCCCATCACGTCGCCGACGACCCGGGAGCACTTCACGTAGCCGCGGTCCGGCCGGTAGCCGGAGTCGAACATGGCGTAGAGGATCTTGCGGTGGACCGGCTTGAGCCCGTCCCGGACGTCCGGCAGCGCCCGCCCGACGATGACGCTCATCGCGTAGTCGAGGTAGGAGCGCTGCATCTCCACCTCGAGCCCGACCGGTTCGATCCGGTCGTGCGCGACGACGGCCGCGATGGTCTCGGGGACCTCGGGCTCGTTCGGTGTGGACTCGGGGGAATCGGTCACTGTTTACCCTTATCAGACTCAGAGTCGTTTTCGTGCTGTGGATAACCGCTGTGGAAACCGGCCAAGCTGTGGATAACTCTGTGGATCGGCGGGTCGACCGGTGGATGTCCGGCCGGCCCGCCGATACCGATGCCCCTCAGATGTCCAGGAACCGGACGTCCTTGGCGTTGCGCTGGATGAACGAGCGGCGCGCCTCGACGTCCTCGCCCATCAACACGCTGAACAACTCGTCTGCGGTTGCCGCGTCGTCGAGCGTGACCTGACGAAGCGTACGGGTCGCCGGGTTCATCGTGGTTTCCCACAGCTCCGGGTAGTTCATCTCGCCCAGACCCTTGAACCGCTGGATGTCGTCCGGCTTGGCGTTCGGCTTCTTCTGCTGGCGCAGCGCGATCAGCCCGTCGCGCTCCCGGTCGGAGTACGCGTACTGCGCGTCGTCGCCCTTCTTGTTCCACTTGATCTTGTAGAGCGGCGGGGCGGCCAGGTAGACGTGCCCCAACTCCACCAGCGGACGCATGAAGCGAAAGAGCAGGGTGAGCAGCAGCGTCTGGATGTGCTGGCCGTCGACGTCGGCGTCGGCCATCAGCACGATCTTGTGGTAGCGCAGCTTCTCGATGTCGAAGTCGTCGTGGATGCCGGTGCCCAGCGCGGTGATCAGCGCCTGGACCTCGTTGTTCTTCAGCACCCGGTCGATCCGGGCCTTCTCCACGTTGAGGATCTTGCCGCGGATCGGCAGGATCGCCTGGGTCCGCGGGTCGCGCCCCTGCTTGGCCGAGCCGCCGGCCGAGTCGCCCTCGACGATGAACACCTCGGACTCGCGCGGGTCGGTGGACTGGCAGTCGGCCAGCTTGCCCGGCATCGAGCCGGACTCCAGCAGCGACTTGCGCCGGGCCAGCTTGCGCGCCTGCTGCGCGGCGATCCGGGCCCGGGCGGCCTGGGACGCCTTCTGGATGATGATCTTTGCCTCGGCCGGGTTGCGGTCGAACCAGTCGACCAGCCACTCGTTGCAGACCCGCTGCACGAAGCTCTTCACCGGGGTGTTGCCCAGCTTGGTCTTGGTCTGGCCCTCGAACTGCGGGTTGGCCAGCTTCACCGAGATGATCGCGGCCAGGCCCTCCCGGATGTCCTCACCGGAGAGCTTCTCGTCGCCCTTGAGCAGCTTCTTCTCGGCGCCGTAGCGGTTGACGACGCTGGTCAGCGCGGCGCGGAAGCCCTCCTCGTGGGTGCCGCCCTCGTGCGTGTTGATCGTGTTGGCGAAGGTGTAGACCGACTCGCCGTACGACTCGTTCCACTGCATGGCGATCTCGACCGACATGCCCTCCTCCTCGGCGCCGAACTCGACCACCGTCTTGTGGATCGGGTTCTTCGAGGCATTCAGGTGCCGGACGAAGTCGGCGATACCGCCCTTGTAGAGGAAGGTGACCTCGCGCGGCTTGCCCTCCTCGCCCTCCGGGACCCGCTCGTCGAGCAGGTGGATGGTGAGGCCACGGTTGAGGAAGGCCATCTCCTGCAGCCGGCGGTAGATCGTCTGGAAGTCGAAGTCGACCGTCTCGAACACCGCCGGGTCGGGCCAGAAGGCGACCGCCGAGCCGGTGCGGTTGGTCGTCTCGCCCTTCTCCAGCGGGGTCGGCTTGGAGTTGGTGTACTGCTGACGCCAGACGAAACCCGACTTGTGGATCTCCACCGCCATCTTCGTGGAGAGGGCGTTCACCACCGAGACGCCGACGCCGTGCAGACCGCCGGAGACCGCGTACGCCTTGCCGTCGAACTTGCCGCCCGCGTGCAGCACGGTCAGCGCCACCTCGACACCCGGCTTCTTCAGCTTCGGGTGCAGGTCGACCGGGAAGCCCCGGCCGTTGTCGGTGACCCGGACCCCGCCGTCGGCGAGCAGCACCACGTCGATGGTGTCGCAGTGCCCGGCCAGCGCCTCGTCCACCGCGTTGTCGACGACCTCCCACACGAGGTGGTGCAGACCGCGCTCGCCGGTCGACCCGATGTACATACCGGGCCGCTTGCGGACCGCCTCCAGACCCTCGAGAACGGTGATCGACTCTGCGCCGTACTCCTGCTTGTCCTGCGCTGCCACCCTCGGCCACTTTCTCGCGCCGTCCGCACCTGGCGGCGCGTCGGGCGCGGGTTCGGCGGACAGGACGCGACGTCGGCACGCGGACCGACACCGGGCATGATTCCGGGGTACGGGTCGAACGCGCCGGTCGCCGCGGTTGCCCGCGGATCGCGATCGGCTCGACCCGACGTGGACGATGATCGCGGGCCGTGTCGGGCCCGTGTCTCGTCGCTCCCCACCGGGTCTTCGTCTCAGCCTCAATCTTACTGTGCGCGGCCGACTAAACCACCACTCGGCACCCCCGCAGGACGGCTGAGAATGCCGTAGCCGGCCGAATCGCGCTGTCTGCGACTCCCCCTACACGCCTGCCCCGGATCTCCGGCGGCGCCGCCCGACGGCCGGGGTGGACCGATCTCGCGGATCGGCCCGCCGTGTCGTAGGTTGACGGCGCCCGGGCACCGGCCTTGATCTTTCCCGGCCGGAACCGGACGATCGACCCGATCGACCCGACTCGTGCTGCTAAGAGGTGACGCCAGATGGGGCTGGACAACGTCGCGGTGCACTGGCCGCGGACCGGCCGCTTCTACGACCCGGTCGCGCCGGCCGAGTTCGTGGACTTCGGCGAGATCGTCGACATGCCGCGGATCTCCGCGCCGACCGCCGCGCTGGCGGAGTTGATCGCCAAGACGGGCACCGTCCGGGCGACCGCGTACACCGAGCTGGTGGACCTGCTGCTCGGCCTGGAGGGTGTGCTCTACGCCACAGACGCCGCGGCCGAGGACGAGGACCCGGTGATCGACCCGGACGGCTGCGCCTGGATCGCCGGTGGCATCGAGCGGTTCGTCGCCGGCCACCGCGAGCTGGGCGAGGCGGTGACCTTCGACTCGGTCAGCCAGGTGCTGCGCTCGCTGCTCGCCGACGGCCGCCTGGCCGAGCAGCAGCTGCGCTGGCTGGACAGCCGGCTCGACGCGCTGCGCGACGAGAGCGGCGCGCCGCCGCAGTGGACCTTCACCTGTGCCGAGCTGAGCGTGCTGGCCGCCTTCTACCGCCGCTGCGCCGACCGCGGCTTCGCCGTCTACGCCGACGCCTGACCGGGGCCGTCGTCGCCGGCCGTCACGGCCCGGTTCGCGGCGGCGATCACCTCGGTCAGGACGCCGTGCAGGTGCCGCAGGTCGGCCAGGGGCAGCCCGAGCCGCGCCACGATCGCCGGCGGGATCTGCTCGGCCCGCGCCCGGAGGGCCTGACCGCTGGCGGTGAGCGTGACCGCCAGGCTGCGCTCGTCCGACGCGTCCCGCTCGCGCCGCACGTAGCCGGCCGCCTCCAGGCGCTTGAGCAGCGGTGACAGCGTGCCGGGGTCGAGCTGGAGCAGCCGGCTCAGCTCCCGGACCGACAGCGGCGCGTACTGCCACAGGGCCAGCATGACCAGGTACTGCGGGTGGGTCAGCCCCATCGGCTCCAGCAGCGGGCGGTAGACCGCCACCACTCCCCGCGCCGCGACGGAGAGGGCGAAGCACACCTGCTCCTCCAGCGCCAGGGGATCCCCGTCGAGCTGGTCGGGCACGGCTGGACCTCCTCGTCGTCCTTGCGAGCGTACCAACGATTGGTGTACCAATTATTAGCGCACCAACCGTCACTGCCGACGCAGGAGAGGCCAGGCGATGAGCGACGAGCAGCCGACCCCCAGGAACCCCGGTGAGGGCGGGCGCCTGATGTCCTGGGTCTTCCGCCGCCTCGCGGGCCCGCCCGAGGTGCAGGGCGCGGTGCAGGGCGGCTCGAACCAGGCCCGGGAGGCGTGGAAGCAGGACCTGGAGCGCCGCAAGCAGTGGAGCCGCGAGCAGCGGGAACGCAAGCGCGCCGAGCGGGAGGCCCGGCGCGCCGGCGGCTGACCGTCAGCCGTAGGTGTCCCGCGGACCGCGGCCGCGGACCCGGCGCGGCCCGCGCGACCAGGACGGCGCCGCCGGGCCGTGGATGTGCAGCTTACGCACCACGTTGTGGCCCACCTCGCGGGCGATCTGCTGCAACAGCGACCCGGCGAGCAGGCGCAACTGGGTGGCCCAGGCGGTCGACCGTGCCTCGACGGTCAGCTCGCCGTCCTCCAGCTTGACCGGGCGGCTGTGCTGGGCGACCTCCGGCCCGACCACCCGCTCCCAGGCGCCGAAGACCGTCGCCTCGGCGGCCGGCTGCTGCCAGCCGCGCGCCTTCACCAGCCGGTCGAGCACCGCGCCGAGCGGCTGCGGGTCGCGCGGGTCCGGCCCCGGGCCGGAGTAGCCGCGCAGCCGCCGCTGCTGGCCGCCCTCGCCGCTGCCGCCCCCACCCGCGGTACGCCGACGGGTCTTCGCCGCCGCCTCCCGCCGGGCCCGGGCCGCGTCCAGCACTGCACGGGCCAGCTCGGGGCCGGACGCGCCGCCCTCGGCCGGCGGTGCCTGCTCCGGGCCGGATCCCGGCGGCGTCTCATCCGACACGGCGCACCGTCCCCTCGCCCACCTCGTACCGGGTGCCGCGCAGGGTCGCCGGCACGTCGTCGTCCACCGCGCAGGTGACCAGCAGCTGGCTGGCCCCGCCGACCAGCTCCGCCAGCCGTTCCCGCCGGCCCGCGTCCAGCTCGGCGAAGACGTCGTCGAGCACCAGCACCGGCTCGATTCCGTCCGAGCGGAGCAGGTCGTAGCCGGCCAGCCGCAGGGCCAGCGCGTACGACCAGGACTCGCCGTGGCTGGCGTACCCGCGGGCGGGCAGCGGGCCGAGGGTCAGGGTGAGGTCGTCCCGGTGCGGGCCGACCAGCGTGGTGCCCCGCTCGATCTCCGCCGACCGGGACTCGTCGAGCGCCACGGTCAGCGCCTCCGCCAGCACCGCCCGGTCGGTGGTCGGCTCGGCCAGCTCCACCGACGGCCGGTACGCGATGCCAGCCGCGCCCCGACCGGCGGCCACCGCGTCGTACGCCTTGGTCACGTGCGGGGCCAGCGCGGCGACCAGCTCGAGCCGACCGGCGAGCAGCTCGGCGCCGTGCCGGGCCAGGTGGGTGTCCCAGACCGCCAGGGTGGACAGGTCCCCGCCCCGCGAGCCGCCCGTCTTGCGGGCCAGGTACGCGGTGCGCAGCAGCGCGTTGCGCTGCTTGACCACCCGGTCGTAGTCGGCGCGCACCCCGGCGTACCGGGGCTGCCGGCTGACCAGCAGGTCGTCGAGGTAGCGGCGGCGCTCGGCCGGGTCGCCCCGGACGAGCTCCAGGTCCTCCGGGGCGAAGAGCACCAGCCGCAGCGCGCCGAGCACGTCCCGGGCCCGGCGAGCCGGTGACCGGCCGAGCCGGGCCCGGTTCGCCTTGCCCGGCACGATCTCCAACTCGACCAGCAGCTCGCGCCCCTCGTGCACCACGGCGCAGCGGATCACCGCCGAGCCGGCGCCCATCCGGACGAGGGGGGCGTCCGTGGCGACCCGGTGGGAGTCCAGGGTCGCCACGTAGCCGAGCGCCTCGACCAGGTTGGTCTTGCCGACGCCGTTCGGCCCGACCAGGACGTTCGCCCCCGGTTCGAGGTCGACGCCGACCCGCTCGTACGAGCGGAAGTCGACCAGTTCGAGCCGGCGGACGTACACAGGCTGTGGATACCGCTCAGCGCTTGCGGACGGCGTGCCCGCCGAACTGCTGGCGCAGCGCGGCGACCGCCTTCATGGCCGGCGAGTCGTCCTGCCGGGACGCGAACCGGGCGAAGAGCGAGGCGGTGATGACGTTCAGCGGCACGGCGAGCCGGACCGCCTCGTCCACCGTCCAGCGACCCTCGCCGGTGTCCTCGGTGTAGCCGCTCAGCTCGGCCAGCTCCGGGTCCTCGTCGAGGGCCCGGTCGAGCAGGTCGAGCAGCCAGGACCGCACCACGGTGCCCTCGCGCCAGGACTTGAACACCCCGGGCACGTTGGTCACCAGCTCGGAGGCGGCGAGCAGCTCGTAGCCCTCGGCGTAGGCGTGCATCAGGCCGTACTCGATGCCGTTGTGCACCATCTTGGCGTAGTGCCCGGCGCCGACCGGCCCGGCGTGCACGAAGCCGAACTCGCCCGCCGGCTTGAGCGCCTCGAAGATCGGCATGAGCCGCTCGACGTGCTCCTGGGCGCCACCGACCATCAGCGCGTAGCCGTTCTGCCGGCCCCAGACCCCGCCGGAGACGCCGACGTCGATGTAGCCGATGCCGCGGTCGTTGAGCCGCTCGGCCCGGGGCGCGTCGTCGCTGAACCGCGAGTTGCCGCCGTCGATGATGATGTCGCCCTCGCCGAGCACGTCGGCGAGTTCGTCGATGGTCACGTCGGTGACCCCCGCCGGGACCATCACCCAGACCGCGCGCGGCGACTCCAGCTTCTCGGCCAGCGCCGCCAGGGAAGCGACGTCGCTCAGCTCCGCGTTGTGGTCGAAACCGACCACCTCGTGGCCGGCGGCACGCAACCGCTCGCGCATGTTGCCGCCCATCCGGCCGAGTCCTACCAGGCCGAGCTGCATCTGCTCCTACCTCCGTCGTGCGTTCTCTGGGGTCTGCTCCGGGGTGCGATCAGCGGGACACGCGGATCGGCATGATGAGGTACCGGTACCCAGGGATGACCTCGCCATCCTCGCCCGCCGGCGAAATCACCGCGGGCTTGAACGCGTCGACGAACGAGAGCACGGCGTACTGGGCCCCGAGGTTGGCGAGGCCGTCGATCAGGTACTGCGGGTTGAAGCCGATGGTCAGCGGCTCACCGGTGAAGGTGGCCTCCATGGCCTCGCTGGCCCGGGCCTCCTCGGTGCCGCCGGCCTCGACCACCAGGCCGTCGGCGCTGAAGCTGAGCAGCACCGGGGTGGTCCGCTCGGCGACCAGCGCGACCCGCTTGACCACCTCGACCAGGGCGCTGACCGGCACCCGGGCCTCGGCGTTGTGGCTGGCCGGGAAGAGCGAACGCACCGGCGGGTAGTTGGCGCCGTCGAGCAGCCGGCTGGTGGTGCGGCGGGTGCCGCCGGAGAAGCCGATCATGCCCTCGCCGGCGCCGCCCTGGGACAGCGCCATGGTGACCTCGCCGCCGAGCGGGCCGAGCGCCTTGGCGGTGTCGTGCAGCGTGCGGGCCGGCACCAGCGCGTTGATGCTGATCTCGGCGTCGTCCGGGTTCCACTGCATCTCGCGCAGCGCGAGCCGGTAGCGGTCGGTGGCGAGCATGGCCAGCGTGCTGCCGGAGAGCTCGATCCGGACGCCGGTCATCATCGGCAGCGTCTCGTCCCGACCGGCGGCGACCGCCACCTGGGCGACGGCGGCGGCGAACGCGGCCGCGTCGACGGTGCCGGCGCTCTCCGGCATCTCGGGCAGCGACGGGTAGTCCTCCACCGGCATGGTGGGCAGGGTGAACCGGGCGCTGCCGCAGACCAGCTCGAGGTGCGCGCCGACCGCGGCGATGTCCACCGGCTTGGCCGGCAACGCCTTGGTGATCTCGGCGAGCAGCCGGCCGGAGACCAGCGCGGCCCCGTCGGCGTCCCCCTGCACCTCGACGGTGACCTGGCTGGAGACCTCGTAGTCGAACCCGGAGACCTGCAGGTTGCCGTCGGTCACCCGGAGCATCACGCCGGCCAGCACCGGTACGGACGGCCGGTTGGGCAGGCTCTTCGCGGTCCAGGCCACGGCCTCGGCGAGCGCGTCGCGCTCCACTCGGAACTTCATCAATGCCTCCGCGTCGACGTCAGCGACAACTCTCTCATGCCGACCGCTGCCTGCCGACCCGCCTGACGGTGCGGGTACCCATCGCACCTTAGGGCGCGTGGGCATCGGCTGTGCGCCCGACCCCGTGGATTCCGGTGCCGGCCCGGCCGCCCTCGGCGGTCTCCGGCCCGATCCACAGAAAGTCCAACGGTGATGATTGGTTTTTGTTCTTTCAGAAGAGATAACTCATCGTCTTCATCGCACCTGTGCAAACTGTGGAGAACCGGCGTCCGCGCAGGTCAGACAGGTTATCCACCGGTGGTTTCGCTGTGGAGAACCAGGGGTACAACCCGTGTTCTGGTCCACAGGCCGTCCGGTCCACCGGGTTGTCCACGGTTGTCCACCGGTTGTCCACCGGTTGTCCACCGGTAATCCACCGACTTTCTCCCCAGGGCTGTGGACCGGCGGAGACGGCTCGACCGGCGTCATCCCCAGAACCTTCAACAGCCCGCCCACAGGCCGACCGTCCGCTGGGGACAACGGGGCCGTTGTCCCCAGGCGTCCACAGCGTCGTCCCCAGGGTTTCTCCACAGGCTGTGGGTAACCGGCTCCGGACGGAGCGTGGTTGTCCACCGACGGTGGACAACGAGCTGTGGACAACGAGGCGGAGCGGTGGATGGTCACGGCTTCGATGCTGTGGTCTCAACCTCGTCGAGGGTCAAGACCCGGGCGCCGTGGATCGTCCGGCGGCCGGGTGGATGACCCGGCGTGGCGCCCCTCGGAGCGCTGAAGCCCGCGGGCGCGGCGGTCTGTCGGTTCGGAGCGCGCGAGCGGCCCGGCCACCTCCGGCGCGCCAACCCGCCGGCCTACCCGTCGTGGTCGCCCCGTGGGCCGACGCGCCCTGGGGGGCCGTGAGGGCCGCCGTGCCGTGGTCGCGCCGGGCACGGGAACGCCCGGCCAGCATCCTGGCCGGGCGCGGGTCACGTCTCGGGCGTAGGCAACGACGACTTCGGTTCGGCGCGTCTGACGCCGCGCTGCGACCCGAAGCCGTCGCTCAGGTGTTCTGCTTGATCCGGTTGGTCAGCTCGGCGATCTGGTTGTAGAGCGAGCGGCGCTCGGCCATCTGCTGGCGGATCTTGCGGTCGGCGTGCATCACCGTGGTGTGGTCGCGGCCGCCGAAGGCCTGCCCGATCCGGGGCAGCGAGAGGTCGGTCAGCTCCCGACACAGGTACATGGCCACCTGGCGGGCGTTGACCAGCACCCGGGAGCGGGAGTGGCCGCGCAGGTCCTCCAGGCTCACCCCGAAGTAGTCGGCGGTGGAGACCATGATCTGGTCAGCGGTGATCTCCGGCCCGGCGCCGTCCGGGATGAAGTCCCGCAGCACCTCCTCGGCCAGCGACAGCTCGACCGTGGAGCGGGTCAGGCTGGCAAACGCGGTCACCCGGATCAGCGCCCCCTCCAGCTCGCGGATCGAGTTCGACACCCGGGAGGCGATGAACTCCAGCACGTCCGGCGGGGCGTACAGGCGCTCCTGCGCGGCCTTCTTCTGCAGGATCGCGATCCGGGTCTCCAGGTCCGGCGGCTGGATGTCGGCGAGCAGGCCCCACTCGAACCGGGTCCGCAGCCGGTCCTCCAGCGTCGCCAGCTGCTTCGGCGACCGGTCGGAGGTGATCACGATCTGCTTGTTGGCGTTGTGCAGGGTGTTGAAGGTGTGGAAGAACTCCTCCTGGGTGCGCTCGCGGTTCTCCAGGAACTGGATGTCGTCGATCAACAGGATGTCGACGTCGCGGTAGCGCCGCTGGAACGCGCTGGTCTTGTCGTCCCGGAGCGAGTTGATGAAGTCGTTGGTGAACTCCTCGGTCGAGACGTACCGCACCGACCGGGCGTTGCCGAGGGTGGTGGCGTAGTGGCCGATGGCGTGCAGCAGGTGCGTCTTGCCGAGCCCGGAGCTGCCGTAGATGAACAGCGGGTTGTACGCCTTCGCCGGTGACTCCGCCACGGCGACCGCGGCGGCGTGGGCGAACCGGTTGGACGAGCCGATGACGAACGTCTCGAACATGTACTTCGGGTTGAGCCGGTTGCCGCCGCTGTCGGCGGGCAGCCGCCGCTCGTCCCGGACACCGGGCCGGTGGTCAGCCCGTCCGGGGCCGCTGTCCGGGCCGCCGTCGCGGGGCAGTGCGCGGATCACGTGCTGGTCCCGGGGGGAGCCCGCGTCCTGCGGGTAACGCGGCTCGTAGGGGCGGGCGTCCGGGCCGGGCGGGTCGAGCCGGGCCGCCTGCTCGTCGAAGCCGCGCCCGGTGGGCGTACGCCGGACCGGGCGGTCGGGCCGCGGCGGTTCGGCGAAGGCCGTGCTGAACAGCGCCTCCTGGCCGCCCGGTCCGGCCGGACCCGGCCGGTCGTCGGCTGGCTGCGCGGGCGCCGGGTCGAGCCGCCGCTCGGGGTGCGCCTGTTCGGGGATGAGCGGAGGCTGTTGCCGGGCGTCGGCCGGGTCGTCGTTCCGCGGCTCGGGGCCGGCGAATCCCGCCGGCCCGCCCTCGTGGTCGACCGCGCCGGGCTCCGGGCCGGAGCGGTACACGGTGCCGGCCGGCCGGCCCGCGCCGTCCTCGGCCACCCGTACGGTGACCGCCACCTGGATCGGCCGGCCCAGCCGGCGGGTGAGCGCCTCGGTGATCGCCGGCCGCAGCCGCGACTCGATCACGTCCCGGGTGAATGCGTCCGGCACGGAGAGCAGCGCGGTGTCCTCGACGATCGCCCGCAGCCGGGTCAGCCGCAGGTACGCCCGCTGCTGCGCGGAGATGATCTCGTCGGCCAGCTCGTCGGTCGTCGCCATCCAGACCGCGGCGAGGTCGGTCGTACCGGTCACCGTCGTGCCACCCCCTCGCCTCTGCCGCCCCCGGACGTCGCCGTCGCCCCGGCCGGTCTTCCGGGCCCGCCGCCGTTGAGCGGGTGCCCCCAGCACCCACCCGGACGGCCGACCGGGCGTCGTCCACAAGTTATCCACAGCCTGTGTACCGACCGATTGTGGCCGCCCACCGGACGCGGGTCTGACCTGCCCCCTGCCTGAACGGGCGCTGAAGCGGGTTCACCGTGCCGAACGATTCACTACCGAATCCGGTCTTGCCTGCCGGCGACACCGGGGACCCCGACGCTGACCGCAATCGGGCACGGTAACAGCGTTGTCCACGCGCCATCAACCGGCGACGCGCAGCCGGCCTTGTCAACATCAGCGAAAACCGCCGCTTCGGTCGCCGGCCCGGCCCGGTGTCCGCCCTGGTGGTGGTATTTGACGGTCATTGCACCCCTGCGTACGCTGGAGCGGCTGCTCTGTCGCCCTCTGCTAGGGTGATGGGTGCTTGCTGTCCGCCGTTGCGCCCCGCACCACCGAGGGTCCCGCCGGGCAGCACCGATCGGGGCCACCGCCGAGGTGGCCTGGACCACCACACGACCCCGGCGGTCCCCTCGCCCGGGGCGTACGACAACGGAGAGCCTGACGTGAGCAAGCGCACCTACCAGCCGAACAACCGCCGGCGCGCGAAGACCCACGGCTTCCGGCTGCGCATGCGCACCCGGGCCGGCCGCGCCATCCTGTCGACCCGTCGCGCCAAGGGCCGCACCCGCCTGTCGGCCTGAGGCCGACCGGGTCAGGTCCGGGGGGACGTGGGCAGTCGTGCTGGCGGCCGCACAGCGACTGCGGCGTAGCGCCGACTTCGCCGCAGCGGTACGCGGTGGCCGGCGTGCCGGCCGCGGCGCGGTAGTCGTCCACCTCACCCTGCCGACCGGGGCCGAACCCACGGCACAGACCTCGCCGAAGCCGGCGCGGGACGCCGGTGCGGAGCAGACCTCCGCACCGACCCGCGCCGGCTTCGTCGTGTCCAAGGCGGTCGGCCCGGCCGTGGTCCGCAACCGGGTCCGCCGCCGGCTGCGGCATCTGGTCCGCGAGCGGCTGGCCGACCTCCCACCCGGCAGCACCCTGGTCGTACGGGCGCTGCCCGCCGCGGCCGACGCGTCCTACCCGAGGCTCGGCGCCGACCTGGACGCCGCCATCGCGGCCGCCCGTTCGCCCCGTGGGCGGCGGTCCCGGTGAGCACCGGACCGGCCGTCCCCCGGCCGAGCACCACCGGTGCCCGTGTGCTGACCGGGCCCATCATCGCGTACCGTCGGTGGATAAGCCCGGCTCTGCCGGCCCGCTGTCGGTTCTATCCGTCGTGCAGTGCGTACGCCCTCGAGGCGGTGGCCCGGCATGGCGCGCTCCGGGGAGCCGGCCTCACGGTCCGGCGGTTGCTGCGCTGCCACCCATTCCACCCAGGTGGACACGACCCGGTGCCGGAGCCGGGCGGTCGCCGACGTGCCGATGTGACTGGAGCCTGAGAATTGAGTCTCGACTGGATCTACTACGCGATTTCGTGGATCCTGCTGGCCTGGCATTCGGCCTGGGACGCCATCGGCGTGCCGGACGGCGCGGTGATCGGCACGAACTGGGCCTGGATCCTCGCCATCGTCTTCCTGGTGGTCACCGTCCGGGTGATCCTGTTCCCGATCTTCGTCAAGCAGATCAAGTCGCAGCGGGCGATGCAGGCGCTCCAGCCCCAGGTGAAGGCGCTGCAGGAGAAGCACAAGGGTGACCGGGAGACGCTCCAGAAGGAGATGATGGAGCTCTACCGGAAGGAAAAGGCCAACCCGCTGATGGGCTGCCTTCCGATGTTCCTCCAGATTCCGGTCTTCCTCGGCCTCTTCCACGTGCTCCGCCGGCTCGACCCGGCCAACGGCGGCAAGACCCTCTACGGCTGGACGGTCGGCCAGTTCGAGAGCGCCTCGCAGGCGAAGCTCTTCACCGCGCCGATCGCCGGCAAGTTCGGCTCAACCGCCGAGGAGCTGGCCCGCCTCGGCGCCAACGGCACCACCGTCAAGGTCATCGCCGGCATCCTGGTCCTGGTCATGATGGGCACCACCTACCTGACCAGCCGCCAGATGATCCTCAAGACCGGCTGGGCGGAGGACCCGCAGCAGCGGATGATCCAGCGGCTGATGCTCTACGGCATCCCGCTGTCGCTCCTGGTCTCCGGCGCGATCTTCCCGATCGGTGTGATCATCTACTGGGTCACCAACAACCTGTTCACCCTTGGTCAGCAGCAGTGGGTGCTCCGCAAGTTCCCGCCGCCGGCGAACGTCAGCACCACCAAGCCGGGCACCTCGCCCCGCAGCCCGGTGCAGCCGGCCAAGTCGGGTGGCCTGCTCGGCCGTGGCAAGCCGGCCGCCCAGGTGCCGGCGAAGCCCGCCGCGCCGAAGGTCGCCGCCCCGAAGCCCGGCGCCAAGCCGGTGAACCCGAAGAAGGGCCGCCCCGCCAAGCGGAAGGGCTGACCCGTCCGGGCCGCCGTCCGGGAGACCGGCGGCGGCCCGTTCCGCACCGCGCAGCCGCCGTACGGCCGGCGCCGGAGCGGAACGGCCGCGCGCGACGCGGCCACGGGCGAGACTGCCCCTACAGACGTGCCCGCGGGCACCGGCGAAGCTCCAGCCGGCCCCCGGGAAACCAGCGGACCCGACGGTCCGGCCGAGCGATAACGGAGATGAGACCGTGACGGACACCAGCATCCCCCGCGCCGACGAGTCACTGGACGAGGAGGGCGTCGCCCCCGCCGCGGCGGAGGACGACACCGAGGCGGAGGACGACACCGAGGCGGAGGAGACCGAGGAGGGCCCGCGGGAGAAGAAGGCCGCGGGCGAGAGCGAGCTGTTCCGGCAGAGCGAGATCGCCGCCGACTACGTCGAGGGCCTGCTCGACATCCTCGACTACGACGGCGACATCGACGAGCTTGTATCGGGTGGTCGGCCGGTGGTCGAGGTCGTCGGCGGCCGGCTGCAGAACCTGGTCGGGCAGCGTGGCGCCACCCTGGAGGCGCTGCAGGAACTGGCCCGGCTGGCCGTCTTCCGGCAGACCGGGTCGCCGAGCCGGCTGCTGCTCGACGTCGGCGGCTACCGGGCCAACCGCCGCAAGGAGCTGGCCGCCGTCGCCAAGAACGCCGTCGAGAAGGTCAAGGAGTACGGCGAGCCGGTCCGCCTGGAGCCGATGTCCGCGTTCGAGCGCAAGTGCGTGCACGACGTGGTCAACGCGATGAGCGGGGTGGAGAGCGAGTCCGAGGGTGTCGAGCCGAACCGGCGCATCGTCGTCCGGCCGGCGGACTGACCGCGTGACGAACGACGACACCACGGCCGGAGCCGTGGCCGGCCCGGGTGGTACGCCGCCCGGGCCGTCGGCTGTCCGCCCCGGTGGTACGCCGCCCGGGCCGTCGGCTGGCCGCCCGGCTGGCACGCCGTCGCCGTCGCCGGCCGACGCGGTGCTGCCGCCGGAACTGGCCGGCGCGGCCCGCACCCTCTTCGGCGACCGGCTCGACCTGGCCGCCGCGTACGCCGAACTGCTGGCCACCGACGGCGTGGTGCGCGGCCTGATCGGGCCGCGCGAGGCGCCGCGGATCTGGGACCGGCACCTGCTCAATTGCGCGGCCGTGGCGGAGCGGATCCCCGACGGCGCGGCCGTGCTCGACGTCGGCTCGGGTGCCGGACTGCCCGGCCTGGTGCTGGCCATCGCGCGCCCCGACCTGACCGTGACGCTGATCGAACCGCTCGCCCGGCGGACCTCCTTCCTGGTGGAGGCGGTGCAGGGGCTCGGGCTGGCGAAGACGGTGCGGGTGTTCCGCGGCCGGGCCGAGGAGGCTGCTGCCGGGGGTGCCAGTGCCGAGCCGCTGCGCGGCGACGTGGTCACTGCCCGGGCGGTCGCCCCATTGGACCGGCTGGCGGCCTGGTGCCTGCCACTCGCGGTGCGCGGTGGACGGTTGGTGGCCCTCAAGGGCGCGTCGGCCGCCGAGGAGATCGCCGAGCACGCGGCGGCGGTGGCGCGGCTCGGCGGTGGCGAGCCGACCGTGCACCGGTGCGGTGAGGGCGTGCTCGACGCGCCGACCACCGTGGTGGAGATCGTGCGCGAACGGATGGTGGAGCCGGCCCGGCGACCGGCCACCAAGAAGTCCCGCGGCGGCCGGTCACGCCGCCGCTGACCGGGTAGAGGTGGCATCCCCCCCCGGACCGCGCCTCCGTTGGTACGGATTCTTCCGGTAATCAGATGGATTGACCCGGTTTTGGGCCCGGGCCGTCGCAGGCTGTCCTAGTCCTGGACATGCTGCGTCAGGGGCTTGTGCGCCGGCCCGCGCTGCTGACGGCCCGGCGATGAGTCTCAGCCGGTGGTGGACCGGGACCACTGGGTCCCTCGGCGACCGCGTACCGCTGCCTGGCGGGCTGAAGACGGTGCAGTGGCAGGTTGCCACCGGCTGACTGCTTTCGTCGGCGCCTTGGCGACCGCGACGGGTGATGCCGGTCACTGGACCGCTTGTGGTGACCCCTGAGCTGCCGCTCAACTGGCTGCTACCGGCTTTCCGGCCGGCTCCTGGGTCGTTGAACCGGGCGGGTGGAGGGTGCGGGTTGTGAACCCGACGTGGACCCGCCGCGCCCGTGAGCCGTAGGCTGGCCGCGCGTCGATAGTGTGGAGCGGGCGGCAACGGACGTCACCGGGTCCCGACCGCTCCCGCCGGGCCGGACGCAGTGCGAGGACGCGTACGGCCGGGGTATGACGGGGTGCGGACCGACCATCCGAAGCGGGCAGGGATGACAGGTGCATGACGACGGCAGGTACGACGATCCACGCGTGACGGGCTCGACGGGCGCTCCTGTTTCACGTGAAACCGACTACCAGAGTTGGCCGCCCTCCGGGGCGTCGGCCCAGGGCCCGTCCAACCGGCCGCCGGACTTCGAGTCCGTGGACCCGTCGACGGCGGGGGTGGGACAGGGCGGTTCGGTCCCGCCGACCCAGCCGGGCGGCGCGGGTGGCCGGGTCATCCCGATCCGGCGTAACGCGGCGGCCCGGTTCGAGCCACCGGTGCCCCAGCAGCCGACGCCGGAAGCGGTGCCGGACTCCGCCGCGGTGCCGGTCTCCGACACGACAGCCGCCTTCGGAAGTGCCGCTGTCGAGCCTGCGTACGTTTCACGTGAAACACCGACGCGCGAAGAGGATGACCCACCGTTGGCTATGGAGGCGATGCGGGCCGTGCAGATCCTGAATCCCAGTGGCGAGGTGACGATGCCTCGGCCGGAGCGGACCCGGGTCATGTGCGTCGCGAACCAGAAGGGCGGCGTGGGTAAGACCACGACCACGGTGAACCTGGCGGTGGCGCTCGCCCTGCACGGCAACCGGGTGCTGGTGGTCGACCTCGACCCGCAGGGCAACGCCTCGACCGGGCTGAACGTGCCCCATCACACCGGCGTGCCGGACGTCTACGACTGCCTCATCAACAGCGTGCCGCTGGAGGAGGTCGCCCAGGAGGTCGAGGGCATCCCCAACCTGTGGTGCGTACCGGCCACCATCGACCTGGCGGGTGCCGAGATCGAACTCGTCTCGGTGGTCGCTCGCGAGTCGCGGCTGACCCGCGCCATCACGGCGTACCCGGGGCACTTCGACTACGTCTTCATCGACTGCCCGCCGTCGCTCGGCCTGCTCACGGTCAACGCTCTGGTCGCGGCGCAGGAGGTGCTCATCCCGATCCAGTGCGAGTACTACGCGCTGGAGGGCCTCAACCAGCTGATCCAGAACATCAACCTGGTTCGCCAGCACCTCAACCCGCGACTGGAGGTGTCCACCATCCTGCTCACCATGTACGACCGGCGTACCCGGCTGGCCGACGCGGTGGAGCAGGACGTGCGGAACCACTTCGGCGACAAGGTGCTCCAGGCGGTCATCCCGCGTAACGTCCGCGTCTCCGAGGCGCCCAGCTACGGCCAGTCGGTGATGACCTACGATCCCGGTTCGCGGGGGGCGACGAGCTACTTCGAAGCCGCCCAGGAGATCGCCGAGCGGGGCGTCAAGGAGCCGGTGAGCCGGAATGCGTAGTGCGGACGAGGCGCTGGGAGGCGTGGCATGAAGAACCGTCCTCGGGGCGGGCTGGGTCGAGGCCTGGGGGCACTGATCCCCACCGGACCGGCGCCGACCGCCGGTGCCGTGGCGGGCGCCCCCGACAGCACCGTTGCCGCCGCGGCCGTACCGGCCGGTGCGCCGGCAGCGGTCGACGCACCCGCACCCGCACCCGCGCCAGCGACCCTCAGCCCAGTGCCGGGCGCCCGGTTCGCCGAGATCCCGGTCGACGCCATCGTGCCGAACCCGAAGCAGCCCCGGCAGGTCTTCGACGAGGAGGCGCTGGAGGAGCTGAAGACCTCGATCCGCGAGGTCGGTTTCCTCCAGCCGATCGTGGTGCGCCAGCTCGACGACGAGAAGTACGAGCTGGTGATGGGCGAGCGGCGGTGGCGCGCCGCGCAGGCGGTGGGCAGGGACAGCATCCCGGCGATCGTCCGGGACACCCGCGACGACGCGATGCTCCGGGACGCGCTGCTGGAGAACATCCACCGGGCCAACCTGAACCCGCTCGAAGAGGCGGCCGCCTACCAGCAGCTGCTCGAGGAGTTCGGCGCCACCCACGAGGAACTGGCCCGCCGGATCGGCCGGAGCCGGCCGCAGATCTCCAACACCATCCGGTTGCTCAACCTGCCCGCGCAGGTGCAGCGGCGGGTCGCCGCCGGCGTGCTCTCCGCCGGGCACGCCCGGGCGCTGCTGAGCCTGGAAGAAGCGGAAGCGCAGGAGCAGTTGGCCCTCCGGATCGTCGCGGAGGGCCTCTCCGTACGGGCGACCGAGGAGATCGTGGCACTGGCCCTGAGCGACGGCTCGACCAAGAAGGAGTCCGCCCGCCGGCGACCCAAGCCGCACGCGCCGGCGCTCACCGATCTGGCTGACCGCCTCTCGGACCGCTTCGACACCCGGGTGAAGGTCGACATCGGCCGGAGCAAGGGCAAGATCACGATCGAGTTCGCGACGGTTGACGACCTGGAGCGGATCGTCGGCATCATCGGGGTCGAGCGGGAGGAACCCGAAACCTGACCCACAGGTACGCCGAGCGGCCGCGAGCACCCCCACGGTGCCGCGGCCGTTTTCGTGCTCGTGCTCCCCATGCGGATGCTGCCCTCGGCCCAGTGCTTCGAGTCGCCGGATCGGGCGGGTCGGCGGG